>NZ_JBEPFC010000142.1:0-18653 GCF_040301705.1 Streptomyces sp. NPDC000151
GTCCCGAGCTGCCGGACGCGGCGCGGCGCAGGCTCGCGCTGCTGCTGGCCGACCGGGGCGGACACCCCGGCAACCGACGCGGCGCGGCACCCGACCTGACGGAGCTGCTGCCGCAGTGGCTCGCGACGGCCGGGGAGCGGGGGTACCGCGCGCCCGCCGCACTGCTGCCGGCCCTGCTGGACGCGGCACGGGCCCGTACGGACCTGCGGCCCGCCGCGCTCGCGCTGGCCGGGCCCCGGGCGCTGTGGCTGGCGCGGCTGAACGACGACTGGAAGTTCGCGCTGCGCGGGATCGGTGGCGCGGCGGCACTGCCGGCGCGACAGGACCACGCGGCGAGCCAACGCCTTTGGGAGGAGGGACTGTTCGCGGAGCGGGTCGCGCTGCTGTCGGCGACCCGCCGGCTCGATCCGGCGGCGGGCCTGACGCTGCTCGCGGGCACGTGGTCCACCGAACGGGCCGAGGACCGGCTGATGTTCCTGGACTCGCTCCGCGAAGGACTGTCGCCGGCCGACGAGCCGTTCCTGGAAAAGGCGCTGTCCGACCGCAGCCGTAACGTCCGGGCGACAGCGGCCGAACTGCTCTCCGCCCTGCCGGAGTCCGCCCTCGCATCCCGCATGGCCGAACGCGCCACGGCCTGCGTCCGGCTCGGCGAGGGTGTCGAGTACGAGGGCACGGACGGAGATCGGCCGGCTGCGGGACCGGGGCCGGTCATCCTCGTAACGCCGCCGCGGGCGTGCGATGCGGGGATGGAGCGGGACGGGGTGGTGGCGAAGGCCCCGGCCGGCCGGGGCGAACGGGCGTGGTGGATGAGCCAGTTGCTCGAGGCGACGCCGCTCGGGGTGTGGTCGGGGCTACTGGAGGGCCGCGGCCCGGAGGAGATCGTCGCGCTGCCGGTGGCGGACGGGCGGCGTACGGAGGTGCACGACGCCTGGTGCCGGGCGGCGGTGCGCCAGCGCGACGCCGCCTGGGCACGGGCCCTCCTGGGCCCCCCGGGCAGTGGCGCTTCCGGCAGTGGCGCTGCCGGCAGTGGTGCTTCGGGGAGTGGGGCTTTGGGCAGTGGGGGTTCTGGCAGCGCCGCATCCGGTGGGGAGGCCGGGTCGTCGCGGGATGCGGCGAAGCTGCTGGGAGTACTGCCCGCGGGGGAACGCGCGGCGTGGGTGGCGCAGTTCGTCGCGTCGCACGGGCTGTCGGACGCGTTCCGGCTGCTGGGGGTGTGCGCCGTGCCGTGGACCGAGCCGCTCGGCCGGGCGGTGGTCGACGCGCTGGACATCGCGCGGGACGCCGGCAGCTATCCGTGGAGCTTCAGCGGGGTGATGGGGCTGGCCGAGCGGTGTCTGGACCCGGCAGCGGCGGACCGGCTCGACATGCTCACGGCCCAGGGCGGCGAACCGGAGGACGGCTCGCCCGGCGCGGACGGCTACTGGTCCGAAGCCTTCCAGCGCCTGGTCGGCACCCTCCGGCTCCGCGCCACGATGCACGCCGAACTGACCGAGCTCACGGAGCTCGCCGGGAGGGACACCCCGCGCGCCGGGGCGGGTTCCGGGCACGCCGGAGCGGGGCCGTGAGCCCCCGGGCAGGCCGCCGGACGGGGGCTCGGGCGGGTCCTCGGGCGCGGGGGTGCCCCGCGCCCGGGACGAGGCCAGGGCCGGGCCCGGGGCCAGGTACGGGGCCGAGCCCGGGGCCAGGGGCGGGGCCGACCCGCAGCCCGGGGCCAGTGCCAGGGCCAGTGCCGGGGCCAGTGCCGGGACGAGAGGCGGCTCGCTCAGGCCGTCAGCTGGCGGACGTTGGCGTTCACCCACTCGACGATGGAGGCCGTCGTGGCGCCCGGGGTGAAGATCTCGGCGACACCCTGCTTCTTGAGCGGCGCGATGTCGGCCTCCGGGATGATGCCGCCGCCGAAGACCTTGATGTCCTCCGCGTCGCGCTCCTTGAGCAGCTCGATCACCCGCGCGAAGAGGGTGTTGTGCGCCCCCGAGAGGATCGAGAGGCCGATCGCGTCGGCGTCCTCCTGGATCGCGGTGTCGACGATCTGCTCCGGGGTCTGATGGAGCCCGGTGTAGATGACCTCCATGCCCGCGTCCCGCAGGGCCCGCGCGATGACCTTGGCACCACGGTCGTGGCCGTCGAGTCCCGGCTTGGCCACCACCACACGGATCGGACCGGTCACACCCATCACTGCCTCCAAGCCAAGCGCGGCACCGGCCTTGACCAGCGCCGTCGAGCCGACAACCGAATATGCGGCCGCCTGGGCGGCCGCCAGCGTGAACGAACGTTATCCCCAGCATCGCGTACGGAGCCGTTTCGCGACATGGAGGGAGGGGGAAATCACACGTGGGACACGTTCGCTACGCGTCGTACGCCGCATCACCTCCGCCGCCGCAAGGCGGCGGGGGCGTCTGCGGGGCGGCGCAGGGAGCCGCAGCAGATTGCCGCACCGCCGCGTCGTAGCCGCGCGACACGGCAGTGCGCATTCCGGGTACGTACAGGCCCCCATGCACACGCACGGTGTGCGGGGAAGAGGTACCGCGTCACGTACGGACAGGCCGGCCGGGAGAGACGGAACGGACAGCATGGCCGGCACGTACGGCAGGCGCAGCAGCCGCGGGATCCGCGTCGGGTGACACCGTCGGCGGTCCGCGCCGGTACCGCAACGTCATCGGCGAGCACGGTGTACGGGGGCCGTGTACGCACCCAACGGCTCCCCATGAGGGCATGACGGGGGACAGAGGCGTCCTTCGCGTGCCGTTCGGGAGGTCGGCCGATGAAGGCCCTGCCCTTTCTCTGCTGTCTGATCCGCCCCTCCGCCGCCATGCTGCGCGTCACGGCCTGGGAACTGGCGGTGCTCGCCGGGCACCTGCTGCTGTACCCCATGGGCGTCTCGCAGGAGCAGGCCGCGGCAGCGGCAGCCCGCGCGCGTGCGGCCGCGAACTCGGCCGAGAACTCGACCGCAGGCTCGCCCGCCGACGCGACCGGAGGCTCGCCCGCCGACTCGGCCCCAGGCTCGCCCGCCGACTCGGCCGGAGACTCGGCCGTCGAGGCGGTACGCGATGCCGGACGGCCGCCGTCCGCACGTACGAAGACCGGGCCGACAGCCACCACGGCGAAAGCCACAACAACGAACTCCGGGACGAAGACCGCCGGGGCGAAGACCGCCACGGCCAATGCCGGCGTGAAGGCTGAGCCGAAAGCAGGGGCGCACGCCGGGGCGAGCGGCACAAGATCGAATGCGTGGTCGCAGGCCACGGCGGACACCGAGGCGGAGACGCTGCCCGCGCCCGCCATGCTGCCGACCGAGGGCCGGTCGCATCCGCCGGTGCTCCTGCTGCACGGCTTCATCGACAACCGTTCCGTCTTCGTACTGCTGCGCCGCTCGCTGCGCCGGCACGGCTGGTGCCACCTCGAGGCGCTCAACTACTCCCCTCTCACCTGCGACATACGCAAGGCCGCCGAGCTGCTCGGCCGGCACGTGGAAGACGTCTGCGAACGCACCGGGCACCGGCGCATCGACCTGGTGGGGCACAGCCTCGGCGGGCTGATCGCGCGGTACTACGTGCAGCGGCTGGGAGGGGACGCGCGGATCCGGACGCTGGTCACGCTCGGCACCCCGCACGGCGGCACCCGGCTCGCCTCGCTGCTGCCCGCGCATCCGCTCGTGCGGCAGATGCGGCCGGATTCCGACGTGATCAAGGAGTTGGCCCGGCCCGCGCCGAATTGCCGGACGTCTTTCGTCTGTTTCTGGAGCGATCTCGATCAGATGATGGTTCCGACCGAGACGGCACAGATCAATCATGCCGATCTGCGGAGCCGGAACATCCATGTCTCCGGTGTCGGACATCTGGCCTTTCCGGTCAACGGCACGGTCGCGGCCGGCATCCGCGAGGCGCTGGCCTCGGCTGATCCGACGAATCCGGCGCAGTCGGAGAATCCCGGCGACGTGGCGGACGAGGCCGCGTCCGACCAGGCGTCCGTCGCCTGACCGAGCACGACGGCTACGCCAATCGATCTCGAACATTCATCGAACGTGGCGCCAAGAACATGCCGGGCGTCCTCCGAAAGACGGCCAAATGCCCGGTCTGGAAGGGCCCGAAACCTACGGAAGATTGTCGCCGTCGCATACCGCCGGGTACAGTCGCCGCTAATTCTCCTGCTGCCGAGGCGAAAGAGAAGTTGGTGGTGAACGACCGTCACCCGTCGGGGAACCCAGACCCGACCGGCTCCGCTCCTGACGCCTCGTACGGGTCCCAGCCCGGTTACGAGCCGCACGGGCAGCAGGACGCCCAGCTCGGTTACGCCACGTACGACGGGTACACCACCGGCACGTACGACACCGGCGCGTACGCCGCCGGTACCTACGACACCGGTACGTATGACACCGGAACGTACGACGTGAGCGGTGCGTACGACGCCTACGGAGCGACCGCGTACGACACCGGTGCCTATGGCACGGTGACCTACGGCGGCGGGACGTACGACACCGGCACGTATGACACCACTGGCACGTATAACACCGGTACGTATGACGTGAGCGGTGCGCACGACCCGTATGCCTACCCTTCGCACGACACCACCGGCACGTACGACACCACGGGGACGTACAACACCGTGGGCACGTACGACACCGGAACGTACGACGTGAGCGGTGCGTACGACACCGGGACGTACGAGACCGGCGCGTACGACACCGCCTACCAGGGCGCGCAGTTCGAGACGGGCCAATTCGAGACGGGTCAGTTCCAGACAGGTCAGTTCGAAGCGACGCAGTTCGGGACCGGCTCCTTCGACAGCGGCCAGTACGACACCGGTCAGTACGACACCGGTCAATTCGACACCGGTCAGTTCGACACCGGCCACTACGAAGCCGCTGCCGAGTCCACCGCCGTCTTCTCCGCCGACGACCTGGCCGAGGCGGGCGCCGGGACCGACGCCGCCGACGGCGATCTCCACTCCGCCGTCACCGCGATCATCCCCACCCCCACCCTCTCCCCCGAAGCCGCGCCCGAAGGCGCTCCCGCAGCCGCTCCCGGTGGCCGTCGGGCCGCCCGGCGGGACGGGCACGGGAGTGGCGGCGGCCGGGGCCGGCGGCGTACGCCGAAGAAGTCCGCGCTGCTCACCGTCGCCGTGCCGTCCGTGGCCGCCATGGGCGTGTGCGCCGTGGCCGCCGCCTCCGTCTCCGGTGCGACCGACAAGGACGAGGACACCGCCGTACAGGCCGCTTCGGACGCCTCGGCGGTGAAGCCGTCGGCCGCGAACAACAAGCTGGACTCCCAGCTCTCCAGCCTGAGCGCGGACGCGAACGACTTCGCCGACCGTGCCAGTCGTACGCAGGAACGTCTCGACCTGCAGGCCCGCGAGGCCGCCGAGAAGAAGAAGCGGGCGGAGGAGGCGGCGCGCAAGGAGGCACTGCGGCCGAAGTTCGCGCTGCCGGTCAAGCAGCACGGGCTGAGCGCGCTCTTCGGGCAGGCCGGCGTCAACTGGATGTCGCTGCACTCCGGCATCGACTTCCCGGTCAGTTACGGCACGCCCGTGATGGCCGCGACCGACGGCACCGTCGTCACCAAGTGGAACCCCGCCTACGGCAACATGGTGGAGATCACCGCGCCGGACGGCACCGAGACCTGGTACTGCCACCTGAGCAGCGCGAAGATCCGCTCGGGCACGGTCAAGGCCGGCGACGTCATCGCGTACTCCGGCAACTCCGGCAACTCCACCGGCCCGCACCTGCACTTCGAGGTGCACCCCAACGGCGGCGACGCGATAGACCCGCTGCCCTGGCTGCGCTCCAAGGGCATCAACCCGAACTGAGCCGCGAGTACGCCGACGGCCCGGAACCCTGCTGAGGGTTCCGGGCCGTCGGCGTACGACTACAGCTTCCCCACCGGTTACAGCTTCTCCACCGGCGCATACCGCAGCAGCAGCCGCTTCGGCTTCTCGCCGCCGAAGTCGATCGTGGCCTCGGCGTTGTCGCCGCTGCCCTTGACCCCGACGACCGTGCCCAGCCCGAAGCTGTCGTGCGTGACGCGGTCGCCGATCGTCAGCGCGACCACCGGGCGGTCCTTCGCCCGCCGGGTCGCGAAGCCGCTCGGGCCCGCCTTGCTCCGCGAGGAGGACACCGAGGACGAGGCCCCGAAGCCGCCGGACAGGCCGGAGGAGCCGGAGGACAGCCCGCCCATGGAGGCGGAGGGCGTCGCGGGCCCGGTCCGCTTCCACTCGACGTACTCGTCCGGGATCTCCTCCAGGAAGCGGGACTGCGGGTTGTACTGGGGCTGGCCCCAGGCGCTGCGCATCGTGGAGCGGGTGAGGTACAGGCGCTCCTGGGCGCGCGTGATGCCGACGTACGCCAGCCGCCGCTCCTCCTCCAGCTCCTTGGTCTGGCCGAGCGCGCGCATGTGCGGGAAGACGCCGTCCTCCATGCCGGTCAGGAAGACGGTCGGGAACTCCAGACCCTTCGCGGTGTGCAGGGTCATGAGCGTGATGACGCCCGTGCCCTCCTCGTCCTCGTCGGGGATCTGGTCGGAGTCGGCGACCAGGGCGACCTGCTCCAGGAAGTCGGAGAGGGTGCCAGGGTTGGCCTCGTCGCGGTCCTGCTCGAATTCGAGGGCGACCGCGGCCAGCTCCTGGAGGTTCTCGATGCGGGTCTCGTCCTGCGGGTCCGTGGACGTCTGGAGCTCGGCCAGATAGCCCGTGCGCTCCAGGACGGCCTCCAGGACGGTCGCGGGCCCTGCGCCGGACTCGACGATGGTCCGCAGCTCCTCCATGAGCGTGTTGAAGCGCTTGACGGCGTTCGCAGAGCGCGCGGCCATGCCGTACGCCTCGTCGACGCGGCGCAGCGCCTGCGGGAAGGTGATCTTCTCGCGGGCCGAGAGGGCGTCGATCATCGCTTCGGCGCGGTCGCCGATGCCACGCTTCGGCACGTTCAGGATGCGGCGGAGCGGGACGGTGTCCTCGGGGTTGGACAGCACGCGCAGGTACGCGAGGACGTCCCGGACCTCCTTGCGCTCGTAGAAGCGCACGCCGCCGACGACCTTGTACGGCAGCCCGACCCGGATGAAGACTTCCTCGAAGACACGGGACTGGGCGTTCGTACGATAGAAGATCGCGACGTCGCCGGCCCTGGTCTCGCCCGCGTCCGTCAGCCGGTCGATCTCGTCGGCGACGAACTGCGCCTCGTCGTGCTCGGTGTCGGCGACATAGCCGGTGATCTTCGGGCCCGTGCCGGCGTCCGTCCAGAGGTTCTTCGGGCGGCGGTTCTCGTTGCGCTCGATGACGGCGTTGGCGGCCGAGAGGATCGTCTGCGTGGAGCGGTAGTTCTGCTCCAGCAGGATCGTGGTCGCGTTCGGGTAGTCCTCCTCGAACTGGAGGATGTTCCTGATCGTGGCGCCGCGGAAGGCGTAGATCGACTGGTCGGCGTCGCCCACGACGCACAGCTCGGCGGCGGGCACCTCGGGCGTCCCGGGGCCTACCAGCTCGCGCACGAGGGTGTACTGGGCGTGGTTCGTGTCCTGGTACTCGTCGACCAGCACGTGCCGGAAGCGGCGGCGGTAGTGGTCCGCGACGTCCGGGAACGCCTGCAGCAGATTCACCGTCGTCATGATGATGTCGTCGAAGTCCAGGGCGTTGGCCTCGCGCAGCCGCGCCTGGTACATCGCATACGCCTCGGCGAGGGTCTTCTCGAAGCCGTCGGCGGCCGTCCCGGCGAAGTCCTCGTGATCGATGAGCTCGTTCTTGAGATTGGAGACCTTGGCGCTGAAGGACTTGGGCGGGAAGCGCTTGGGGTCGAGGTCCAGGTCGCGGCAGACCAGGGCCATCAGGCGCTTGGAGTCGGCGGCGTCGTAGATCGAGAACGACGACGTGAAGCCCAGCTTCTTGGACTCGCGGCGCAGGATGCGCACGCAGGCGCTGTGGAAGGTGGACACCCACATGGCGTTGGCGCGCGGGCCGACCAGCTCCTCCACGCGCTCCTTCATCTCGCCCGCGGCCTTGTTCGTGAACGTGATCGCGAGGACCTGGCCGGGGTGGACGCCGCGCGCGCCGAGCAGATGCGCGATGCGGTGCGTGAGGACGCGGGTCTTGCCGGAGCCGGCGCCCGCGACGATGAGCAGCGGCGCGCCCGTGTGCACGACGGCGGCCTTCTGCTCGTCGTTCAGCCCCTCCAGCAGCGCGGCCGGGTCCACTGCGGGGCGGGCGGCGCCGTCGCGGTAGTACGCGTCCCGCTGCACGGGCGCGTCGAAGCGGCCGCCGAAGAGGTCGTGCGGCACCTCCTCCGCTGCCGGACGGTCCTCGTCCTCGGGAGGCGGCGGCTCCTCGTCCTTGGAATCGAGGTCCGCCAGGAAGCTGTCGTCAAAGAGGCTGCTCATCGCCCACCGAGTCTAGGCCGCCCCACCGACAACCCGGCCCCGGCCGCGAAATTCCGGGGATTACGGGGGTGCGGAGAATACGGCACGAGGCGGGCGGTCACGGGCAGAGAACGGCACCGGACAGTGCGTGGTCGGAACCGGTCCGGCATCGACCCGGACACGACGAGATCACGAAAAGGTTTCGGGCATATCGAACATCAGCCTTCACAGAAGTCACACGAGTTGGCTACCGTGCCGACCGGGCAGCCCGCCCCACCGCCCGGCGAAAGCGCCGGCACGGGCCGCCCCGCCGAGTCCGTACCGCCGCACCCAGGGCGGGCCGGAGCCGGGGACCCACACGCACGACCGGGGTGAATCGGCCGGCACGGAGCGATCCGTACGGCCGTAGGGCACCTTCCGTAGTACGGCCGCAGCGATGCGGCACGCGCCCGAACCCGACAGCTAACCCGGTAGGCGGTCCACGGAAGGAGTCGCCGGCCTTGGCGTCTCATCGCAAGCCGCGCACCCGCATCCTCGCCGTGCCCGCGCACCGCCGTACGGCGGCCGGGCTCACCACCGCGGCGCTCGCCTCCGTCACGCTGCTCACCCAGAGCGCGGACGCGGCACCCAGAAACCCCAAGCCCTCCATAGAAGAGGTCAAGAAGAAGGTCGACGGCCTGTACCGGCAGGCCGAGGTCGCCACCCAGAAGTACAACGCCGCCAAGGAGCGCGCCGGCACGCAGCGCGAGAAGGTGGACGGGCTGCGCGAGGCCGCGGCCCAGCGGACCGAGAAGATGAACGAGGCCCGGCGCGAGCTGGGCACCTTCGCCTCCGCGCAGTACCGCTCCGGCGGGCTGAGCCCGACCGCCCAGCTGATGCTGGCCCGGGACCCGCAGCAGTTCGTGGACCGCAACCACCTGATGGAGCGGCTCACCGGCCGCCAGCAGGAGGCGGTCGCCGACTACCAGGACCAGCAGGCGCAGGCCGCGCGCAAGCGGGCGCAGGCGACCCGGAGCCTGGAGGAGCTGCAGAAGTCCCAGGAGTCACTGAAGACGTCCAAGCGGGACGTCCAGGACAAGCTGACCGAGGCCCGGCAGCTGCTGTCCCGGCTGACCGCGCAGGAGAAGGCGCGGCTGGCGGAGCTGGACCGCAAGAAGAAGGCCGAGGCGCAGCGCAAGGCCGAGCGGCTGGCGCGGGAGCAGGCCGAGCGCGAGCAGCGGGAGCACCAGGACGACGGATCGGGCGGTACGGACGGCGGGTCCGGGACCGGCTCCGGGGGTGATACCGGGTCCGGTACGGGGTCGGGCTCCGGGGTGCCCGATGGTGCGTACGCAACCAAGGCGGAGAAGGCGCTCACCTTCGCCCGCGCGCAGCTGGGCAAGCCGTACGTGTGGGGCGCGACCGGCCCCACGTCGTACGACTGCTCAGGGCTGACCCAGGCGGCGTGGAAGGCGGCGGGCGTCTCGCTGCCGCGGACGACCTGGGACCAGGTGAAGACCGGCACGCGGGTCGCGACGAAGGACCTTCACCCCGGTGACCTGGTGTTCTTCTACGACGACATCAGCCACGTCGGGATGTACATCGGCGACGGCAAGATGATCCACGCGCCGAAGCCGGGCGCGAGCGTCCGCGTGGAGTCGATCTACTACATGCCGATCTACGGGAGCGTACGGCCGGCCTGAGCGGCACATGCCCGGAAACGACGAACCGCGCGACCGCCCCGGAGAACGAGGCAGTCGCGCGGTTCGTCGCGCCGAAGGTGGGGCGGCTCAGGTCCAGAGCAGCGCGATGAAGATGTTGACGACCGTGAGCAGGCCGACGAGCCCGAAGAGCGGCTTCTCCACCTTCTCCTCGTCACGCTTCACGTAGACCAGGCCCAGGATCACGATCAGGACGGCGAGCTTGACGCCGATCTTGATGTTGTTGACCGAGTAGTCCTGCATCTGGTTCAGGCCGACCAGGATGACGCCGGTCACCAGCATCGTGATCGCGCCGTGCAGCATCGCGGGCACGAAGCGGGCGGTGCCCGCGCCCATCGCCTTCATCTGCGTGAGGAAGCCGCCGAGCAGCGAAGCGATGCCGATGATGTGCAGCGCGACGAACACATTGATCACTACGTCCATAGTGGTCGATCGTAGCCCCGCCCCCGGCCCGGCCCTCGGGCAGGGCTGCCGTCGCTGCCCCGGCCCACCACCGGCCCGCCACCGGTCGGCACCTGCCGGTATCCGTCACCCCGTGGCCGAAAGCGAGCAATCCATGGCAGCGGAATGGACAAATACCGGCATTGCCCCGCCTCATGCCCGCCGGCAGGTTTAGCGTCCTCACCCAGGCGGTCGGCTCCCCATCGCCGTCGGATCCGCCCCGACGGCCGTCGGCCGCCCCCGCCGAGGTACGGCGGCGGCCCGCTCCCCCTTGTTACGGACCGCCGCCGTACCGCCCCCGTACCGCTCCCCTGTGCTTTGCTGTCGCGAGGAGAAACACGGGATAACTGGCGCCACACCAGTAACGAAAAACGATCCAGTCATCAATCAATTCCGCCACGGAATTCCGACCGTACGGTCGGAATTCAATGCAGCCGCGGTACATGGCCGCTCACCACGAAGTCCCGCAGCAGGTCCATCGCCCGCCGCGGCGCCTCCCGGAAGACGCCGTGCCCCGCCTTGGCCAGTACGTGCAGCCGTACGTCCGTATGACTCAGCCGGTGCGCGAAGCGGCGGGCCGCCGACGCGGTCGCCACCGGGTCCTGCTCCCCCGCCAATATCATCGTCCGGCACGCGAGCCGGTCCAGCCCGCGCCAAGGGTCGAACTCCCGCGCCAGCACCATCCGGAAGTGGTCCAGCACATCGTCGTTCCAGCGCACCCGGCGCAGCCGGTCCGGGCCGGCCGGGTCCCCGCCCGGCTGCTGCGAGTACAGCGGCAGGCAGATCCGCTCCCACGCGTCGGTCATCTCGTCGCCCGTGTCGCCCGCCCAGTAGCGCAGCGCGACGTCCCGGGCCTCGGCCCCTCCCAGCCGTTCGAACATCTCCAGCCGTTCGTACGTGTCGCCGGGCATCACGCTGTCCAGCACCAGCCCCGCGAACCGGTCGGGGTGCCGGATGGCCGCCAGCAGCGCGACCCAGCCGCCGCTGGACGTACCGACGAGAACGGGCCGTTCGATCTCCAGCGCGTCGCAGAAGTCGATCGCGTCGTCCGCCCACCGCTCCCACGTCCACTGCAGCGGCCCACTGCGCACGGAACGACCACTTCCGCGCTGATCCAGGTAGATGACCTGAGCGAAACCGGCCGCGGCGGAAAACTCCGGCTTGAACAGGGTGTGATCCGCTCCCGGCCCCCCGTGGAGCAGCACGATCGTCGGCCGTTCGGCCATGTCCGGGCCGTCCGTCACCAGTTGGGCTCCCTCCACATCGAAGTAGAGCCGAACACCATCACCGATATGTACCCGCACGGCCCTTGACCTCTCTCAAGTAGCCTGATTTTCCAAGGATTCGGGTGGCCCCCGCAGCGTTATGCAAGGAGGCCGAATTCCATCGTCACTATTGCGAAGCTCTCGCAATACGATCGGGTCCGTGGACACAATGACCGAGCACCACCGCGTGCCTGTGGCACGGCCGGAGGTCGTACGCGCTTGGGTGGACGGCTGGGTACGTTCGCGCGGCACGGACGGCGCGGTCGCGGTACCGGGCGGCTTCCGGATAGCCGTCGGCCGCACGGACCAGGTCGCGCGGTACGTCCTGCCCGCGGCCGACCCCGGCGTGCTGCGCCGGCTGTCCGCCGCGCTCATCACGCCGGGCCTGTGGCTGAAGGTCTGCGCACCCCGCTCGGTCGTCGAGCCCGCGCTGCCGGCGTCCTGGGACTTCCAGGCCCCGGAATACCTGATGACCGCCCCCCTGGGGCGCGCGGTGCGCATCGGGAAGCGCGGCGAGGTGCCCGACGGGCTGCGGGACGGGCTCGTGCCGGGGGCCGCGCCCGCGCCGCCGCCGGATCCGGCCGTGCTGCCCGGCGGATACGTCGTCGAGACGGTCGCCCAGGGCGACCTCGTCGACGCGCGCGCCTTCAGCGCGACGGGCGAGGTCGCCGCGGGCGGCCGCGTCGCTCTGGCCGGCACGGTGGCGGTCTTCGACCGCGTGCGTACGGACCCGGCGCACCGCCGCCAGGGCCTGGGCCGCGTCGTGATGACGGCCCTGGCAGCGCGCGCCGCGCAGCGGGGGGCCACGCAGGGGCTCCTGGTGGCCCGGGACGACGGCCTGTCCCTGTACCGGGCGATGGGCTGGGAGCTCCACTCCCCAGTGACCACGGCAGTGCTCCGCAGACGGGGGACGCGGTGACTATCCGCCCACGGCGGCGTACCCGACAAACGCCGCCCAGGCCGATGGGGCTATCGCCAGACGGGGCCCGTCCGGCTCCTTGCTGTCCCGCACGTATACGCGTGCCGCGTGTTCGGCGACCTCGACGCAAGCAGAACCCTCGCTGTCGCTGTAACTGGACTTGAACCACGTGAGACGGTCACTCATAGCTCTTCCGCCACCTTCCTGATGAACGCAGCCGACTCCTCGATGCCGAGGGCTTCCGTGCGGATCATGCCATGCACCTGCCGGAGCACACTCACCTTGTCGGCGTCGCCGTGGAGCACGCTCGTCTGCTGGCCTTCGGCAAAGGCATAGTGCTCGTGGCCAGCCGTTTCGAGAAGTACCAAGTTCCCGGCCAGCGACAACCCTGCGCACCTTCCGGCGGGAAGCACCTGGATCGAGACGTTCCGCAGTTCGCCCAGCTTGAGCAGGGATTCCAGCTGCCGTCGCATGCCCTCCCGCCCGCCCACCCCAGTACGAAGCGCAGCCTCGTACACGACGAACGCGTAGACGACATTCGGACGCCGCGTCAACGCCTCCTGGCGGCGCAGCCGAGCCGCGACACGCTCGTCAACTGTTTCGTCGTCCAGTGGTGGACAGTGCCCGCCGATGAGCGCGCGGGCGTACTCTTCCGTCTGCAACAGCCCCGGAATGAGCAGCGGTTCGTACCAGTGCAGCGCGATCGCCTCGGCTTCCAGCGCCATGTACTCGTGCGAGCGGGTGGGGTAGGGCTCCGGTTTCAGGTAGTCCCGCGCCGCCAGCAGTAGCCCGTGTGCCTCACACATTTCGTCCGCAGCCTGGAGAAGCTTGACCGTCGGTCGCCGTCGGCCCTGCTCCATGGACTTGACCGACTCGTAGGCGTAATCGGACGCCTCGCACAACTGCTCGCGCGTGACGCCTGCATGGCCGCGCCATAGCTTGATCTGGTTACCGCAGTACCGCCACGCATCCGTCATCGCGTTCATCCTCCGGGTACCGGTCGGGTACCTCAGGTGACCATCGCGGCCGTACCCGATCCGTCACTTCTCAGGCTATTACCGAGCGGTCACGCTCTGTGCATGACCGACGGAACACCTCAAGACATCGAGTGGCGTTTGCCGCGTACCGCGCGGAGTGTCGGGAGGGCGCGTACACTGCTCGCCGCACAGGCGCGGTCGTGGAAGGTTCCCGATGAAATCGCCGTCACCGCCGTGCTGTTGCTCAGCGAGCTGATGACCAACGCCTGCCGGCACGCGCGCGTCTCGCCCGGGCGGGAGTTGCGGGCCCGCGCGCTCGTGCGCGGCAACCGGCTCCGGATCGAGGTCGCGGACGCGAGCCGCGCCGCGCCCGTGCCACGGGCCGCCGGGCTCGGCGACGAGTCGGGCCGCGGCCTCGCCCTCGTCGAGGCACTCGCGGACGCGTGGGGCACCGAGCCCCGCCCGTACCGCATCGGCAAGACCGTGTGGTGCGAACTCCGGCTGCCCTCTGACGAAGTCAGATCAGGCGGCGGGCCGTTGCCCAGCGGGTGAGCTCGTGACGGTTGGAGAGCTGGAGCTTGCGGAGGACCGCCGAGACGTGGGACTCGACCGTCTTGACGGAGATGAAGAGCTGCTTGGCGATCTCCTTGTACGCATAGCCGCGCGCGATCAAACGCAGCACCTCGCGTTCGCGCTGCGTGAGGCGGTCCAGGTCCTCGTCGACCGGCGGCGCGTCCGTGTTGGCGAACGCGTCGAGGACGAAACCGGCCAGGCGGGGCGAGAACACCGCGTCGCCGTCCTTGACGCGGAAGATCGCGTCGACGAGGTCCGTGCCGGTGATCGTCTTCGTGACATAGCCGCGCGCGCCGCCTCGGATGACGCCGATGACGTCCTCGGCCGCGTCCGAGACGGAGAGCGCGAGGAAGCGGACGGGGCGGTCCGGGTCGGCCATGAGAGGCGCGCACCGGCGCAGTACCTCCACGCCGCCGCCCCCGGGGAGGTGCACGTCCAGCAGGACCACCTCGGGGCGCGTGGCCGTGATGACCGTGACCGCCTGGTCGACGTCCGCGGCCTCGCCGACCACCTCGACACCGGTCGAGTCCGTCTGCCCGATCTCGGCCTGGACGCCGGTACGGAACATCCGGTGGTCGTCGACCAGGACCACCCGCGCGCGCCGGGTCTCCCCCTCGCCGCTCCCCTGTGCTGCTTCCGTCGCACTCATTCCGCGGCCGCCCTCTCCATTTCCAGTTCCACTTCCGTCCCCCCGTCCGGGGCCGAGCGCAGCCGCGCCGTACCGCCGTTGCGCTGCATCCGCCCGATGATGGACTCCCGTACACCCATCCGGTCACCCGGCACCGCGTCCAGGTCGAAGCCCGGCCCCCGGTCGCGTACCGACACGAACACCGACCGGCCCTCCACCTCGGCGAAAACCTGCACCGCGCCGCCGCTGCCACCGTACTTGGCCGCGTTCACCATCGCCTCGCGCGCGGCCTGCAACTGGGCGCCCAGCCGCTCGTCCAGCGCGCAGTCGCCGACGACCACGACCTCGATCGGCACGCCGTGCGCATCCTCGACCTCCGCCGCCGCCTTGCGCACGGCGTCCGCGAGGCGGTCCGGCTCCTCGTTCTCCTCCTTGCCGCGCCCCTCCGGCTTGTACAGCCAGGCCCGCAGCTCGCGCTCCTGCGCGCGGGCGAGGCGGGCCACCTCCCGGGGGTCGTCGGCGCTGCGCTGGATGAGGGTGAGGGTGTGCAGTACGGAATCGTGGACATGAGCCGCGACCTCGGCCCGCTCCTGCGCGCGGATGCGCATCAGGCGCTCCTCGGAGAGGTCCTGCCCCATGCGGACCAGGTACGGGCCCGCCAGCAGCGCGATGCCGACGACGACGGCGAGCGCGGCCTGCAGTACCGAGCCGAGGTTCCGGACCGAGCCCTGGAGGACCACGATGGCGGTGACGCCGATGCCGACCAGGAGGACGCCCGCCGCGCCGCGTACGACGGGCAGCACGCCCTTGCGGCGGCTGATCTCCAGCCACTGGGCGCGGCGGGCGTTGTCGGCCTGCCGCCAGACCAGGGCGACGCCCGCGCCGATCAGCAGGGCCGGCCAGAAGTAGGCGTTGGCGCGGCCCAGCTGGAACTGCGAGGCGAGCACCGACGCGCCGACGACCAGCGCGATCAGGGCGAAGATCTGGCCCTTGTCGAGGCGGCGGAAGCGGCGGCGCCAGCCTTCGGGGGCGGTGCCGGCGGGAGCGTACGGGGAGTACGGGATGCGCCCGGCGTGCCGCTGGGCGTCGACGCCGCCGACCCCCAGGGGAACGAAGAACCAGAACGCGGCATACAGGAGCGCGCCCATCCCCTGCGCCACGAAGAGGGCGAGGAAGACGATCCGTACCCAGGAGACGGGCAGCCCCAGGTGCCCGGCCAGGCCGCGGGCGACGCCGCCCAGGAGCCGGCCGTCGGCGCTGCGGTAGAGGCGGCGCGGAGCCGGCTCCACGGGGTCGGGCGCCGGGGCGTAGGGGCCCTCGGCACGGGGCGGCGCGGTCGTCATGCTCCCGATCGTCACACGGGGGCGGGCGTCCGGGCATCAGGGTCGACCCTGATCGTCCCCTGATCGGTCGCGGAGAGGGCACCGGCCTGGCGGGGAGGGCCCCGGCCCGTCAGCTGCCCGACTGCTTGTCGCGGAAGCCGTCCCGGGCCACCTCGAAGACGTCCTGGAACTTCGGCCACTGGTCCTTCGGCGCCGACAGGTAGATCGCGTACTCGTCCTCGCCCTCCTTGCCGAAGCCGAGGTCGATGGCGCGGAAGTCGCGCACCCGGCCCTTGAAGGTGAACTCCCAGATCGCCGCCGGCTGCCCCCGGAACAGGGTGTCCTGCAGCCGCAGCCGCTCATACCCCGGCGCCTTGCTCCGAAGCTGCTGCTCAACCTGCTCGAAGTGGCGGACGTGATTCGAACTGGCGAAGTTCAGCACACTGACCTTCAGGCCGACGAGACCGGAGGGGGCCAGGTAGTCGACCTCGTTGCGCTCCGGCATGTACTGGCGGGTCCAGCCGTTCGGCACGGGGAAGGAGACGCCGAACTCCTTCTCGGTGACGAGGTGATAGCCCGCCGGGACCTTCGGCGGCTTCTGCTCGTCCTCGCCGTCGCCGCCCCCGGAGGCGGAGGCGGACGGCGTGGCCGGGTCGTCGGAGATCCCGGGGATCCCCTTCACCCCGCTGCCGTCCTGCAGCAGGTACAGCACGCCCGCCACCACCGCGCCCATGGCCACGAAGGCCAGCGCGCCCCACAGGACGGCGCCCAGGCGCCGGCGGCGGGCGGGCGCCGCCGGCACGCCCACGGGGACGCGGCTGGTGGCGGCGGTGTCGCGCTGAGTGGGGACGTGAACCGGGACGGGAGCGGGGGTGGGGGTGGGGGCGGGGAGGCCGTTGGCGCCGGTTCCAGTGCCCGTGCCCGTGCTCGCGAACGGCCCCGTGCCCGCGCCCGTACTCGTGCTCGCGAACGGCCCCGTACCCGTCCCCGTGCCCGTTCCCGTACTCGTACCGGTGTCCCCGGTGTCCCGCCAGCCGCCCGGCGTCAGCAGTTCCGTCGCGGCCTCGGAGGCGGGCGCGCGCAGGGTGCGCTCGACGGTCTCGGCCGTCGGACGCTCCGACGGCTCCTTGGCGAGCAGCGCCTCGATGAGGCCGGTGAGCGGCCCGGCGTTGCGGGGCGGGAGCAGCGGGTCCATGGCGATCGCGTACGCCGTCTCGACCGCGGTGGTCTTGCGGAACGGCGGCCGGCCCTCGACCGCCTGGTACAGCGTCGCGCCCAGCGCCCACAGGTCGGAGGCGGGGCCTGGGGTGCCGCCCTTGACGCGCTCGGGCGCCAAGTAGTCGATGGAGCCGACCAGTTCGCCGGTCTTGGTGAGGGTGGACGTGCCGCTGGCCACCGCGATCCCGAAGTCGGTGAGCACCACCCGGCCGTCGTCGCCGAGCAGGACGTTGCCGGGCTTGACGTCGCGGTGCAGGACGCCGGCCGCGTGCGCGGCGCGCAGTGCGACGATCATGCCGCGGCCGATCCGCGCGACCTCATCGGGCGGCACGCCGCCACCGGAGAGCGCGGCCTCCTTGATGATGTCCCCGAGGGTCACGGAGGGGACGTACTCCATGACGATGCAGGGCAGGCCCGCGTCGTCGACGACGTCGTGGACGCCGACGACGTTGGAGTGGTTGATGCGGGCCGCGGCCCGGGCCTCGCGGCGGGTGCGTTCGTTACGGGTGGCCAGTTCGTCCGGCTCCAGCTGCAGCGAGGAGGCGTGCAGGCGCTTGACCGCGACCTGGCGGCCCAGCAGTTCGTCGTGCGCCCGCCAGACGGTGCCCATGCCGCCCTGGCCGATGCGTTCGAGCAGGCGGTACCGCCCGGCGACCAGCCGACCCTCGTCCACCGCAGCCTCCGACACCGCACGCCCTCCGGCTCCCCCGTAACCCGTCAGAGAGCAACGATAGTCAACAGAGCCACACCCGTTACCGGCCGGTCGCCACCGAGTCCGGGATCTCAGGGTCCGGCCAGGGTTGTCACTGATGCCCGGTGACGCCTCCGCTTGTCACCATGGGCGCATGAACGATGCTTCGCCGTCGCATGGCGCGACCGCCGAGACCACCGGGCCCCCGCCCCCGCCACCACTGCGGCGCAGCCGGCGGCAGAAGGTGGTGGCCGGGGTGTGCGGCGGCATGGGGCGGCACTGGGACCTGGATCCGGTGATCTTCCGCATCGTGCTCGCCGTACTGGCCGTCAGCAGCGGCATCGGCCTCATCGTGTACGGCTTCGCCTGGCTGCTGATCCCGCTGGAGGGCGAGGACGAGAACGAGGGGCGGCGGCTGCTGTCCGGGCGGGTCGAGGGCGCGGCGCTGACCGCGGTCCTCGTCGCGCTGGTCGGCTGCGGGCTCTTCCTGTCGGTACTGGGCCGGGGCGGCGGCCTGGCGTTCACGCTCATGCTGGCGCTCGCGGTGGCCGGCTCGGCGTACTGGTCGAAGCAGCGGCGGGCCGGG
>NZ_JBEPFC010000143.1:0-18651 GCF_040301705.1 Streptomyces sp. NPDC000151
CGGGTGACCTCGCCGGCCGCCGCGCCCGACGGGGAGACCGGCCCGGGCCGCCCCGCGGCCGTACGGCCCGGCCGCCGGCGCGCCCCCGCGGCGGACCCGGACCTCACCGAGCGGCGCGGCCCCTCCCTCCCCGGCGGGTACGCGCTGTGCGCCGGGCTGCTCGCCGCCGCGTGCTGCGGGGCGCTGCTGTGGTGGCACGGGATGCTGCCCGACCAGGCCGTACGCCTGCTGCGACTGCCCGCCCGCGCCCGTACGCCGCTGCCGCCCCGCGACCTGGCACTGCTCGTACTGGGCTGCGCGGCCACGCTCTTCGCGCTCGGCGGGCTGGCCCGCGGCCGGGTCGGCGGCGCCTGGGTGCTCAGCCTCTTCGGGCGCTACCGCGGCACCGTCCGGCGCACCGGCCTGGTGTGGATCAGCCCCGTGCTGCGCCGCCGCCGGGTGGACGTGCGGCTGCGGCACTGGCGCAGCGAGCCGATGCCGGCGGTGGACGCGGCCGGGGTGCAGCTGCGGGCCGTGGTGCTGGTGGTCTGGCGGGTCGTGGACGCCGCGCGGGCCCGGTACGCGGTCGACGATCACCTCAGCTACCTGCGCGAACAGGTGGAGGCGGGCACCGCGCGGGTACTCGGCCGGCTGCCCGCCGACGCCTTTCACGAGGAGTCGCCGAGCCTGCGGGACGCCGACGCGGTGGGCGACGCGCTGACGGCGCAGCTCGCCGCCGACTGCCGCCCGGTGGGCATCGAGGTGTTCTCCGCGCAGCCCACCCGCATCGAGTACGCGCCGGAGGTGGCGGCCGCCATGCACCGCCGGCAGATCGCCGCGATCGACGCCCGGCACCGCGACACCGTGCTGACCTCGGTGGTGGACGCGGTGGACGACACGGTACGGCGGCTCACCACCCGGGGGCTGGTGGAGCTGGACGACTACGAACGCAAGGCGCTGGTCAAGGACCTGACCGTGGCGTTCTACACCGCCCGCGGCAGCGCGGCGGCGCAGGAGTGAGGCGCCGTGGTGGCCGCCACGACCCGCACCCTCGAACTGCAGCTGCTGCTCGGCCCGGACACCGTCGTCCCGGTGGCGGGCCGGTTCAGCTACCGCAGCGACCGCCCGTACGAGGTGCGCGTCGCCTTCGTCAGCCAGGGCCGTACGGTCACGACCTGGGTGTTCTCACGGGAGCTGCTGCTCGCCGGGCTGCGCGGCCCGGCGGGTGAGGGAGATGTGCGGATGCGGCCGTTCCGGGACGCGGTCGGGCTCCGCCGGGTGCACATCGAGCTGTGGGCCGCCGGGAGCGCGTGCGCGCTGACGGCCGAGGCGACGGACCTGGCGGCCTGGGTGCGGGCGACGGCGGAGGTGGTGCCGCCGGGGGAGGAGGGCCGCTTCCTCGATCTGGACGCGCACCTCGCCCGGCTCTTCGCGGAGCGGAACTGAGGGTCCGGGTCCGCACCTTGCGGCCGCCTGAACGGGCGGCGGGGCACGGGTGACGAGCAGGTGGGCAATTGGTCTGGACAAGTGCAACAGGCGTCATTACGCTGCGACTTGGTCTAGACCGCAGTGCACGGCTCTCACCGAACCTCCCCCACGTTCAGGAGCGAAGCATGCGCAAGAAGATCAGCGTCGCCGTGATCACCCTCGGCATAGCCGGCGCCTCCCTGCTCGCCACGGGCAGCGCCTCCAGCCACGGGTACGGCACCCAGCCCCCGAGCCGGCAGTCGCTGTGCGCCGCCGGCACCGTCAAGAACTGCGGCGCCATCCAGTGGGAGCCGCAGAGCGTCGAGGGCCCGAAGGGCTTCCCGGCCGCGGGCCCCGCCGACGGCAAGATCTGTGCCGGCGGCAACTCCTCGTTCGCCGAGCTGGACGACCCGCGCGGCGGCCAGTGGCCCGCGACCGCCCTCAAGGCGGGGCAGGGCTTCACCTTCAGCTGGAAGATGACCGCCCGGCACGCCACGACGGACTTCCGGTACTACATCACCAAGGAGGGCTACGACCCGAGCAAGCCGCTCACCCGTGCCGCGCTGGAGTCGCAGCCCTTCATGACGGTGCCGATGGGCGGCAAGCAGCCGCCGGAGACCTGGAGCCAGCAGGGCACCGTCCCCACCGGCCACCACGGCCGGCACATCATCCTCGGCGTCTGGAACATCGCCGACACCGGCAACGCCTTCTACTCCTGCGCCGACGTGAACCTGTCGTAACGGCAGACCGCCGGCCGTCCCGGCACACGACGAAGGCCCTCACCGGAGTGAGGGCCTTCGCTGTCTGTGCGCCGTCAGGGACTCGAACCCCGGACCCGCTGATTAAGAGTCAGCTGCTCTAACCAACTGAGCTAACGGCGCCTGCTGACGACGTAAATACTACCCGCTCCTCGGGGGTGCTCCTGACCGTGTGGCCCCAGCCACACCGCGGGCCCCTGCTGTCGGGAGCTCACGCGCCCGGCAGCAGGTCAGAGCGCCAGCGACAGCAGGACCGGAGCCGCCCTGCGGTTCAGCGTGTCGGCGGCCTTGCGCAGCCGGTGGGCGTGCTCCAGCGGCATCGACAGCGCGAGGCAGCCCACCGTCGCGCCGGCCGTGATCGGGACGGCCGCGCAGACCGTGCCGACGGCGTACTCCTGGAGGTCCAGGACGGGGACGGAGGCCGGCTGGCTGTCGAGCTTGTGGAAGAGCACCTTCTCGTTGGTGATCGTCCGGGAGGTGAGCCGGGCGGTCTTGTGCCGCGAGAGGTGGTCCCGCCGGCCGTCGTGGTCGAGCTGGGCGAGCAGGCACTTGCCCATCGCGCTCGCGTGCGCCGTGCGGTGGAACTCCGCCCATTCGTTGACCTTGGGGGCCTGCGGGCCGTCGGCGTAGTGCAGGATGCGCACCTCGCCGTCGATGTAGCGGCTGATGTAGACCGCGGCGCCGACGGAGTCGCGCAGCTCGTCCAGCGAGGTCTGCAGCTTGTCGTTGAGCGCCTGGGCGCGGTCGACGCCGCCGCCGAGCAGCGACAGGGACTCCCCGACCACATACGCGCCGTCGGACAGCTGGTCGAGATAGCCCTCGCGGCGCAGCATCGCCAGCATGTGTGTGAGATGGCCGGCGGCCAGACCGGTCTCCCGCGCTATCTGCGCGTCGGTCGTGCCGGTGGGGTGCCGGGAAACCGTTTCGAGCACACGGAGTGCATAGCGCACCGAGTGGTAAGGCGCGGTGGGCTCGTACGTCGGCGCCACGGTGTCCCCCTAGCAGGTTGTGACCGTTTGCATCGTCACCGTCGCCGCCCGTCACGGACATCGTGCGTCGCGCGGCCTTACCGGGTGGCGGGGCTCGTACCACGATAGCCGCCAACCGGGCTTACAGGAGGGGGCCTTGAGTGAAAATCGTCGTTCGGGGTGCTTCTGTTCAGCGATTCACCACCATGGCATATGCCCACGGCACGACCCGGGGCAGAGAAACGGCCCGCCGCCCCGTCGTGGGGCGGCGGGCCGCTCCTCCTGTCCGGCGCGCCGGGGGGGATCAGAGCACCGCGCTCAGGAACTCCCGCGTCCGCTCGTGCTCCGGCTCCGTGAAGATCTTCTCGGGCGGCCCGGACTCGATGACCCGGCCCGAGTCGAACATCAGGACGTCATCGGAGATGTCCCGCGCGAAGTTCATCTCGTGCGTCACGCACAGCATCGTGATGTCCGTCGTGTGCGCGATGTCCCGCAGCACGTCCAGCACGCCGGCCACCAGCTCCGGGTCGAGCGCGGAGGTGACCTCGTCCAGGAGCAGCACCTGCGGCCGCATGGCCAGGGCGCGCGCGATGGCGACCCGCTGCTGCTGACCGCCGGAGAGCTGGGTGGGGTACTTGTCCACGTGCTCGGTCAGGCCCACCAGGTCCAGCAGCTCGTGGGCGCGCTCCTCGGCCGCCTCCTTGGACATCCCCAGCACGTGCACCGGCGCCTCGGTGACGTTGCGCAGCACCTTCATGTTGGGGAAGAGGTTGAACTGCTGGAAGACCATGCCGATGTTCTTGCGCACCTCGCGGGTGTGCTTCTCGCCGGCCGGTACGAGCTTCCCGTTCTTCTGTTCGTGGGTGAGGTACTCCCCGCCCACCCTGATCGTGCCCTCGTCCGGCTTCAGCAGCGTCATCAGCAGCCGCAGGATCGTGGTCTTGCCCGACCCGGAAGGACCGATGAGGGTGACGTGCTTGCCCGAGGAGACCGTGAAGTCCAGCGAGTCCAGGACCGTATTGGTACCGAAGCGCTTGGTGACGTGGTCGAAGCGGATCAGCTCGCTGCCGTCCACCGCCGGGTTGGCCGATTCTTTCGAGGGGGTGATGTCAGCGGACAAGGCGACGCTCCAGGGCTCGCAGAAGAAGGGAAGCCGGGTAGGCGATGACGATGAAGGCGAGGCCGACGACCGTGTAGGGCTCGATGGTCTGGAAGGTCTGGGACGAGAACTGGCGGGCCTCGCCCAGCATCTCCAGCACCCCGATCACGAAGATCATCGGCGTGTCCTTGAGCATCGCGACGACGTAGTTGCCCAGCGCCGGCACGACCCGGCGGATCGCCTGCGGCAGGATCACCGCGCCCCAGGTCCGCGAGCGCGGCAGGCTGAGCGCGGTCGCCGCCTCCCACTGGCCCACCGGCACGCCGTCGATGCCGGCGCGGTAGACCTCGGCGGTGTACGTCGAGTAGTGCAGGCCGAGGCCGATCACGCCGGTGGTCAGCGCCGAGAGCGTGATCCCCCACTCGGGCAGCACGTAGTAGAGGAAGAACAGCTGGACGAGTAGGGGGGTGTTACGGATGAACTCGGTGACCCCCACCACCGGCCAGCGCACCACGGCGTGCTCGGAGCGCTGCGCCATGGCCCAGAACAGCCCGAGGACGAAGGCGATCAGCGAGCCGAGCGCCAGGGCCTCCAGGGTGACCAGCAGGCCGTGCCAGAACATCGGCAGGAAGTCGCCGACCGCGTTCCAGTTCCAGTTCACTGGCCCGTACCTCCCGCCGGGGCCGCGCCGGAGCGCGTGACGTCGCCGACCTGGGCGGCGCTCAGCTTGCTGCGCAGGCCCTCACGCTTCTCGGGGGCCTTCCCGATCCCGGCCTTGGCGTGCCGCTCCACGACCCGCATCCCGCGCGTCAGCAGGAACGCCAGGATGAAGTACATGACCAGGATGATCGTGTAGACGGGGGCGCTCTGGCCGGTGGCGTTGCGTACCAGCGAGGCGCCGAAGGCGATGTCGGCCACGCCCATGATCGAGACCAGGGCCGTGCCCTTGAGCAGCTCGATCAGCAGGTTGTTGAACGGCGGGACCATCTCCGGCCACGCCTGCGGCAGGATGATCTTCCGCAGCTGCTGGGCGGGGCTGAAACTGAGCGCGATGCCCGCCTCGCGCTGGGCAGGGGCCACGGCATTGACCGCGCCGCGTACGACTTCCGAGCCGTACGCGCCGTAGCTCAGGCCCAGGGCCAGTACGGCTGCCCACATGGGGACCAGCTGCCACCCGAAGCCGATCGGGAGTACGAAGAAGACCCAGAACATCAGGATCAGCGCGGACGTGCCGCGGAAGATCTCGAAGTACGCGCCGGACAGGAAGCGCACGATCCACAGCCGGTGGGCCCGGGCCAGGCCGATGACGAAGGCCACCACGGCGGCGAGTGCGGCGCTGAAGACCGTCAGCTGGACGGTGATCCAGACGCCCTGGAGGAGGAGTTCCCACAAACCCCAGCTGATTTCGCTCATGGCTTGCACTTCTCCTTAGCGGTGATGGTCGTCATCTGGTCCTTCGTGAACCCGAAGGGCCGCATGACGTCCAGGAGTTCGCCGCTCTTCTTCATCTTGTGCAGCTCGCGGTTGAAGGCGTCCCGGAGATGGGTCTCCGGGGAGCGGAAGGCGAATCCGCCGACGTCGATGACCGGCTTTCCGTCCACGTACGGCGTGACTTCCTGGGTGGCCTCCGCCTTTGTCGTCTCGGTCTCGCGCACGACGTTCCGCACGGTCACCGCGGTGCCGACGAACACGTCGATGCGCCCCTGCTCGACCGCGAGCAGGCCGGCCAGCTGGTCGGGCAGGGTCGTGATGTTCTTGACCCCGGCCTCCTTGGCGTAGCCGATCTCCGCATAGCCGACGCCGGTCGCCATATGGGCACCGGCCTTGGCGATGTCCTTGTAGGAGTGCAGGTTCTTCGGATTCCCCTTCGGCACGATGAAGGCATCGAGCATCTGGTATTCGGGATCGGCGAAGATCACCTGCTGACATCGTTCCGGATTGATGTACATCCCGGCGGCCACGACGTCGAACTGGAGGGAATTCAGCCCGGTGATGAGCGAGCCGAATTCGGTGGCGAACGGCTGTACGTTCGCCACGCCCAGCCGCTTGAAGATCCGCTCGGCGATGGCCGGCGCCGAGCCGGTCATCTTCCCGTCCTTGCCGATGTAGCCGTACGGCTGCTCGCCGGCTAGGCCCAGCCGTACGGTGCCCTTGGCGCGCAGCTGTTCCAGCAGGTGCCCGCCGTCACCGGTGTCGGCCGTCGACACCCGGCTGCACCCGCTCGTGGCGCCCATCGCGCCCGCCGCGCCGAGCGCCGCCACCCCCGCGAGCAGCGTGCGGCGGCGGAGGCCGCTTCCCGAACTTCGCCCGGATTCTTTGGTGTTCCCCATTGGTGGAGCCATGGGCGCGCGACTACCCGAAGCCGCCGGAGCTATGCCGATCGTTTCCGGCCCTTGATGTTTCCGGTACCGAAGGGGACCTACATGCAGTTGCGGGGGAAACATGGGCGTAACAGCGGCTATGTGTGGGGTGGTTGGGACAGGAGGGAAATGACTTCTCCCGTGCTGCCCGGGGAAGTGTCCGGGGACGCCCTACGCTCGGGGTGCCGGGTGATACGTCACCGATGACCGGCAGTGACCGGTAAGCATGGTAATCAACCAAGAGGGGTCATCATGGCCGATCGATTCATCGAGGTCTCCCTGGACAAGCGCGGCGTCCGCTGTACGGCGAAGCTGCTCGACGACCGCGCGCCCGTCACCTGCGCCGCCGTCTGGGACGCGCTCCCGCTCGGCGGCGACGTCTACCACGCCAAGTACGCCCGCAACGAGATCTACGCCCTGGTGCCGCCCTTCGCCCCCGAGGAGCCGCCGCTGGAGAACCCCACGATCACCCCGATCCCCGGCGACCTGTGCTACTTCACCTTCACCGACACCCAGCTGGCTACCTCCTCGTACGGATACGAGGCGGCGGCCGAGCGGCAGGGCGCCAAGGCGGCGCACGCCGAGCGCACCACCGTCGTCGACCTCGCGCTCTTCTACGAGCGCAACAACCTGCTGATCAACGGCGACGCGGGCTGGGTCCCGGGCATCGTCTGGGGCTCCGTCGTGGACGGCCTGGACCGGATGGCCGACGCCTGCCAGGACCTCTGGCGGGCCGGCGCGCTCGGCGAGACGCTCAGCTTCCGCCGGGCGTAAGAGCCTGGGTCTAAACCCTGGTCGGATCAGCGAACGTCGTCTGGTGCGTGCTATCGCAAGGCGCCGGAGCGTCCTCGTAGCGGAGCTACGTGGGCGGTTCGGCAACGCCGCGAGAGTGCGTGCCAGGCGGCGGGCGCCCGGCCGGGGTTTAGACCCAGGCTCTAACGCTCAGCTCCCGCCGGGCGCGGCGATGAGCGCCGGGGCCGGGATGTCCGCCACCCCGGCCCCGTACAGGGCGTGCGCGGCGCGCAGTACCAGCGCGTCCGCGTGCCGCGCGCCGACCAGCTGCACCCCGATCGGCAGCCCGTCGCCGTCCACGCCGCACGGCAGCGTCGCGGCGGGCTGCTGCGTCATGTTGAAGGGGTACGTGAACGGCGTCCAGCCCGTCCAGCGCTCGTGCCCCGACCCCTTCGGCACCTCCACGCCCGCCTCGAAGGCCGTGATCGGCTCGGTCGGCGTGACCAGCAGGTCGTACGTCTCGTGGAACCGCCCCATCTGCCGGCCGAGCGCCATCCGTACGTCCACCGCCGCCAGGTAGTCCAGCGCGCTGTAGCGCGCGCCCTGCTCGCACACCGTGCGCAGCGCCGGTTCCAGCAGCTCGCGCGCCTCCTCCCCGAGCGGCTGCACGACCCGCGCCGCCCCGCTGAACCACAGGGTGTGGAACGCCTCCACCGGGTCCTCGATCCCCGGGTCGACCTCCTCCACGTGCGCGCCCAGCTCCGCCAGCTTCTCCACGGCCCGCCGGACCGCCGTCGCGATCTCCGGCCGTACGGGGACGTCCCAGCCGAGCGTCGGGCTGTACGCCACCCGCAGCCCGGCCACCGGCCCCGACAGCTGCTCCACGAACGAGCCGGACACCGGGCCGAGCTGCGACCAGTCCCGCCAGTCCGGGCCGGAGATCGCGTCCATCAGCAGCGCCGCGTCCGCCGCGTCCTTCGTCATCGGCCCGACGTGCGCCAGCGTCCCGAAGGGGCTCGATGGATACATCGGCACCCGTCCGTACGTCGGCTTCAGCGCGAAGACGCCGCAGAAGGAGGCGGGGATGCGGACCGAGCCGCCGCCGTCCGTCCCCAGGCTCAGCGGCCCGGCGCCCAGCGCCACGGCCGCCGCGCCCCCGCCGCTGGAGCCGCCCGCGGTGCGCTGCGGGTCGTACGGATTGCCCGTGACGCCCTGCAGGGGGCTGTCGGTGACGCCCTTCCAGGCGAACTCGGGCGTCGTGGTCTTCCCGATGAAGACCGCGCCCTGCTCCCGCAGCCGGGCGACCGAGGGCGCGTCCTCGTCCCACGCCTGGTTCGCGCGCACGGTCCGCGAGCCGCGCAGGGTCGGGCCGCCGCGCATCAGGATGATGTCCTTCACGGTGACCGGTACGCCGTCCAGAGGCCCGGCCGGCGTACCGGCCCGCCAGCGCTCCCCGGACTCCTTCGCGGCGGCCAGCGCCTCGTCGGGCTCCAGCCGGGTGAAGGCGTTGACGTACGGCTGCACCCGCTCCGCCCGGTCCAGTGCGGACCGCACCGCCTCGACGGGAGTGAACTCGCCGGCCGCGTAGCCGGCCGTGAGGCGCAGTGCTGTGAGATCCGCCAGTCGGTTCATCAAGCCCTCCATCGGGGGAGTGGAGCGTGCGCGGAATGCGCCCCGGCGGGCCGGGGCGCGGGCGGGCGCGGCGGAGGCCGTACGCGCGGGCTTACTGCACCGGCACGTACCCCAGCCGCTTGTCGACGACGTTCAGCAGCGGCTCGCCGGCCGCCCAGCGGTCGTAGTTGTCCATGAACTGCTCGGCGAGCGCGTCCCGCCAGCCGAGGGTGTCCCCGCACATGTGCGGCGAGACGATCAGGTGCGGGACGTCCCACAGCGGGCTGTCCGTGTCCAGCGGCTCCTGCTGGAAGACGTCCAGCGCGGCGGCCGCGATCTTCCATCCGCGCAGCGCCTCGATCAGATCCTGTTCGATCACCATCGGGCCGCGCCCGACGTTCACGAAGCGGGCCGATTCCTTCATCCGGCCGAACGCCCGCCGGTCGAAAAGGCCGCGGGTCTCCTCGGTGAGCGGAGCGGCGCACACCACCCAGTCGGCGGTCGGCAGCAGCCCGTCCAGTGCGTCGCTCGCATGTACCAGTCCGAACTGCGGATCACCCGTCCGCTCCCGGCGTCCGACCAGGTCGACCGTGATCCCGAGTGCTTTCAGGGTCTGCCCGATGGCCCGCCCGATCGGCCCGGAACCGACCACGACGGCCCGCGATCCGGCCACCCGGAGCGTTTCCCTGTGCTGCCACCGCCGCTGCCGCTGGAGTTCCCAACTGCCATAAAAATCCTTGGCCATCGCGATCACCAAACCGGCGACGTACTCCGCGATGGGTTGCTCGAAAACGCCCCGCGCATTGGTCACAACGGTCTCGTCCTCGATCAGCCCGGGGCACAGCAGCCGGTCCACGCCGGCGCTCGCGGTGTGCACCCAGGCGGGCCGCGGGCCGCCGGCGGCCCAGGCGTCGCGGATCGCGTCGGAGGTGAAATCCCAGGCCAAGAGCACATCGGCGGTAGGAAGTTGGCCGGCCAGCGTCATCTCGTCCGCGAAGATCACCTTGGCGCGTCCGGACAGTCTGTCGAGCTTCGGCGGCGGGTCGGTTCCGAGGACAAGGACGGTGTTTTCGGTCATGGATCAGAAACCGTTCTGAAACGTGTGCCCCGTTAAATGAAAGAGGCGCCGACAGATGCCTGAGATGCGAGGATTGACCACGCTAAGAAGTCGTATCTACCGTGTCAACAACGGCTCTGTCCCGACGTCCCGGCTTGTGCCGGCAGTTTCACAATCCCTGGCCAATGGCCTAGCCCTTCGTTCTTCTAGGGGCCATTCATGGACGTCTCTTTTCTCGGGGGCCCACAGCCTCAATGCGGTGTGGGCGTCGTTGCGCCCTTCGACTTCGCACTCGACCGCGAGCTGTGGCGCTGGGTACCCGACGACGTGTCCCTCCACCTCACCCGCACCCCTTTCGTGCCCGTCGAGGTCTCGCTCGACCTCGCCCGGCTCGTCAGCGAACACGAAACGCTCCGCGAGGCGGTGCAGGCGCTGTCCGCCGTCGCCCCGCGGGTGGTGTCCTATGCCTGCACCTCGGGCAGTTTCGTCGGCGGCGTGGCGGGCGAGCGCGCCATGTGCGCCGCCATGCAGCAGGCCGGTGAGGTGCCCTCGATGACCACGTCGGGGGCGCTGCTGGACGCGCTGTGCGAGATCGGCGCGCGGCGGGTCGCCCTGGTCACGCCGTACACCAAATCCGTCACCGACTCTCTGGAGGAGTATCTGGCCGAAGCGGGCATCACGGTCACGGGCCGCGCCTACCTGGGCCTGACCCGGCACATCTGGAAGGTGCCGTACCGCGACGTCGTCGACATGGCGCGGCAGGCGGTGGTGGGCGCGACCGACGCGCTCTTCATCAGCTGCACCAACCTCCCGACGTACGACGTGATCCCGCAGCTGGAGGCCGAGCTGCGGATGCCCGTCCTGTCGGCCAACCAGGTCACCATGTGGGGCGCGCTGCGCGCCATCGGCAGCCACGCGGTAGGTCCTTATCAGGCGCTGCTCGACCCCGTCGCGAGACGCGGCCCCGCGGCGCTGTCCGGATCGCCGGACGCCGTGCCGCGGCACCGGCCGGAGCCGGAGGCGGCCTTCGCAGGGCCGCCCGCGGTTCCGGAGGCCGAAGCGGCCGAGGGGCTCGACGTCCCGCCCTTTCCGGACGATACGTACGACGCCTGACGGCCTTTTGGCCGCCGGCGCGTACGCCAGCTGAACAGCACGTCGCTCCGTACACCCGCATCCGCACCACGTATGGGAGATCTGCATGGCCACGGTCGGCTTCCTCTACCCCGGCTACTCCGCCGAGGACGACTACCCCCGTATCGAGTCCCTCCTGGGCGGCGGCGTCCGGCTGCCGCTGGTCCACACCGACATCGGTGAGGACGCGCACCGGGTGGACGCCCTGCTCGAAATGGGGTCGGCGGCGCGGCTGGCCGCAGGGGTCGCCGACCTGAAGGACCGGGGTGCGGAGGCCGTCGTGTGGGCCTGCACGAGCGCCAGCTTCGTCTTCGGCTGGGAGGGCGCGCAGGAGCAGGTCCGGGAGCTGTCGGCGACCGCCGGGCTGCCCGCCTCCAGTACCTCCTTCGCGTTCGCGCGGGCCGTGCAGGCGCTGGGTGCCGAGCGGGTGGCCATCGCGGCGACCTATCCGGAGGACGTGGCCGAGCACTTCCACGCCTTCCTGAAGTCGTCCGGTACGGAGGTCGTCTCGACCCGCGGCAGCGGCATCATCACCGCGGCCGAGGTGGGCACGTGGGGCCTGGAGGAAGTACTGCACCTCGCCCGTACGGGCGACCATCCGGACGCCGAGGTGGTCCTGCTGCCCGACACCGCGCTGCACACTGCCGCGTACCTCCCCGCCGTGGAGGAGGCGCTGCGCAAGCCGGTGCTCACCGCCAACCAGGTCACCGTGTGGGAGGGCCTGCGGCTGCTGGACCGGGAGATCGTCCGGCCGGAGCTGGGGACCCTCTTCGCGGGGCCGCGGCGGGAGGGCTGACCGGGGGCCGGCCACGCGCGGGAATAAACGGAGATGTACTCCGGTTGGTGGCGGGGACGACCCGCTACCTAGGAGGACCCGCACCGTGAGCGGCCACCACGACGAGCGCCGGGGCCCGGCCCCCGAATCCGGCCGGGCCTCCGGCGCACCCGGCACCGACGAGATCCGGGGCACGGCGCACGGCACCGCGCCCGTACCGCTGTCCGTGCTGGACCTGCTGACCGTCGGCGCAGGCAACACCGCCACCGATGCGCTGCGCACCGCCGCCGCCATCGCGCAGACGGCCGAGCGCCGCGGCTACCACCGCTACTGGGTCGCCGAGCACCACTCCATGCCCGGCGTCGCCTCCTCCTCGCCGGCCGTCATCCTGGCCCACCTGGCCGCGCAGACCGAGTCCATCCGGCTCGGCTCGGGCGGCGTGATGCTGCCCAACCACGCGCCCCTGGTGATCGCCGAGCAGTTCGGCACCCTCGAAGCGATGGCCCCAGGGCGTGTCGACCTCGGCCTCGGCCGCGCGCCCGGCACGGACGGCGCCACCGCCGCCGCGCTGCGCCGCAGCGAGCGGCTCAACGAAGGCGCCGACGACTTCCCGCAGCAGCTCGCCGAGCTGATCCGCTTCCTGGACGACGACTTCCCCGACGGGCACCCGTACGCCCGCATCCACGCGGTCCCGGGCCCCGTCCAGGCCACCTCGCCCGGCGGCGTCCAGTCCGCGCACCGCCCGCCGGTCTGGCTGCTCGGCTCCTCCGGCTTCAGCGCCCGCCTCGCCGCCCAGCTCGGCCTGCCGTTCGCCTTCGCGCACCACTTCTCCGCGCAGAACACGATCCCCGCGCTGGACCTGTACCGCGAGACCTTCCGCCCCTCGGCCGTGCTGGACGAGCCGTACGCGCTGATCGGCGTCGGCGCGCTGGCGAGCGAGACCGAGGCGGAGGCCCGCCGGCAGGTGCTGGCCGGGGCGCTGTCCATGGTCCGGCTGCGCACCGGCCGCCCCGGCCTGGTGCCCACGCCGGAGGAGGCGGAGAACCACCCGTACAGCATGGTCGAGGAGGACTTCGTCGAGAGCTGGCTCGGCAACGTCGTGTACGGCACGCCCGACGCGGTCCGCCAGGGCCTGGACGACCTCGCCAAGCGCACCGGCGCCAACGAGCTGATGATCACCGCCAACGCCCACGGCGGCGCGGCCCGCCTCCGCTCCTACGAGCTGATCGCGGACGCGTACGGGCTGCCGGGCGGGGGCGCCTGACGGGGGACGGGGCCGGCGGGGGCGCGGTAGCTCCTGTCGGCCCCGCTTCCCCTCTTTCTTATGTGTTTTCTGCTGGGCCCCCGGTCCCCGCGAGCAGCGCCGGGATCCGGTCGGCCGGCAGCGGGCGGGCGTACAGCCAGCCCTGACCGGTGTCGCAGCCGATGCGGCGCAGCCGTTCGGCCTGCTCGGCGTTCTCCACGCACTCCGCCGTGACCGTCAGGCCCAGCCGGTGCGCCAGCGCCACCAGCGCCTCGACGATCGTCTCGTCCGCCGGGTTCGGATGCTCCTCGGAGCGGAAGCCGCGGACGAAGGAGCCGTCCAGCTTCAGTACGGAGACGGGCAGCCGGCTGAGGTAGGCCAGGTTGGAGTAGCCCGTGCCGAAGTCGTCGATGGCGATCCGGACGCCCATGTCGCTGAGCGCCTGAAGGGCCTGCAGCGGGCGGCCCGCCGAGCCCATCACGGCCGACTCGGTCAGCTCCAGCTGCAGCAGCTCGGGCGCCAGCCGGGTCTCGGCAAGGATCCCGGCCACGTCCGCGACCAGGTCGGAGTCCCAGACCTGGCGGACGGCCACGTTCACGCTCACGAAGAGCGGCGGCTCCTCGGGGCGGGCCAGCTGCCAGGCACGCGCCTGGTGGCAGGCGCGCTCCAGGACCCAGCGGCCCAGCTCGACGATCGCGCCGTTCTCCTCCGCCAATCCGATGAACCGATTCGGCGGAAGTGTCCCGAACTGCGGGTGCCGCCACCGTACGAGCGCCTCCACGCCCTGCGCCCGGCCGTCGCCGAGCCCGACCAGCGGCTGGTACTCCAGCGTGAACTCGCCGCGGTCGACGGCCGGGCGCAGCGTGCTGGAGAGCGCCTGGCGGGTCATGCGGTGCGCGTTGCGCTCCGGGTCGAAGAGCGTCCAGCGGGCCTTGCCGTCCGCCTTGGCCCAGTACAGCGTCGTGTCGGCGGCCTGCATCAGGCCCGTCGCCGTCGTGCCGGCCGCGGCCCGCTCGACCACTCCGATGCTCGCCGAGACCGACAGCCGCTGGCCCGCCAGGTCGAAGGGGCGCTGCAGCGCGTCCAGTACGGACTGCGCCAGGTCGGCCAGCTGCTCGGTACCGGTGGAGTCCTCGACCAGCAGCGCGAACTCGTCGCCGCCCAGCCGGGCCACCAGCTGCCCGCCGCGCCCGGCCCGGCCGGAGGGGCGCTCGCCGCAGTGGGCCAGCCGCTGCGCCACGGCGCCCAGCAGCCGGTCGCCGACGCGGTGCCCGAGCGTGTCGTTGACCGCCTTGAAGCCGTCCAGGTCGAGGTAGCACAGGCCGATCCGGCCCGTGCCGCCCCGGTCGTACGTCGCCGACTCCAGGGCGGCGGCCAGCCGCTCGAAGAACAGGGCGCGGTTGGGCAGCCGGGTCACCGGGTCGTGCATCTGGAGGTGGCGCAGCCGGGCCTGCAGGTCGTGCCGGTCGCTGACGTCCGTGACCGAGAGCAGGACGCGGTCCCCGCCGGGCAGCGGCTCGACGCTCACCTCGGCCCAGAGGGAGTGGCCCTCGGGGTGCTTCAGGCGGCGGGTGCAGCGCAGCCGGTCGCTGCGGCCGGCCAGCACGTCGCGGTACGCGGTCCAGATGTGCGGGTCGCCGCCGAGGTCGGTGAGGTCGGCGGCGGCGGCGGTGACCAGCGCGCGCGGGTCCCTGCCCAGCAGCTCGCCGAAGGCGGGGTTGGCGGCGGTCACCAGCCCGTCGCGGCCGAGGACGGCCATCGGCAGCCGGGCGGCCTCGAAGGCGGCGCGGTAGCCGCCGGGGGAGACGTGGAGGGGGGCGAGGGCGGTGCCGGGGGTGGTGCCGGGAGCGTCGTCCGGTGCGGCGGTGTGCTCGGCGCCCGTATGCGCGGCGCCGTCGCATTCGTTGGCCGTTTCCTCACCCTCCGTGACCGAGGGCAGTGTCGCTCCGGGGGCGCGGCTCGTGCCGTCGGAGTGTCCGCTCACTGCTCGCTCCCGCTGGCGCTGGTCCGGTCGGTCGGTCTCGGGGAAGGGGAATCCGCGGTGTAAGTGTGGCGATCATAGAGGTTTCCCGGACGGCCTAGCCAGCAACACAACCGTGGCGATCGCCATCGATGACGGATGTTTGATGGTTTCTGCGCGCGTCTGTTCGGCGACCGTTGCTGATCGAGCGATTGTGACGTTCCGTGATCACGGAGCGGGGTGTAGCTGTCACTCAACTGGCCCCATGGAACAGGACGAACCCCGACGAACCACCACAGGGTGGATGGGGTGTTCCGAATCCGTTCCGGGAGGTCGATGTGCCGCACTCCCAGACACTCCAGGGGGTGGACCGCGGACGACTGCGGCGGTTCGCCGCGATCGCCACCTCGCTGGTCGCCCTGATCGCCACCTCCATCGTCGCCGCCCCCGCCACCGCCTCCGAAGCCACGCTCTCCTGCGCCCTGCCCCGCGCGGACGTCCACCACTCCGAGGGCCTGGACTCCTGGAACGGCACCTACGCGCGCCCGCTGCACAGCCTCGACGCCGTCATGGTCTTCCTGTCCTTCCCCGACGCGCGGCCGCGCGTCGCGCCCCGCCGGCTGGCCACCGAGTACTTCCCCGCCACCACCCGCTTCTTCGAGACGGCCTCGTACGGCAGGTTCCGGCTGCGCCCCCACGTCCAGCGGCACTGGGTGAAGATGCCGCGCACGTCCGTCGCGTACGGGATACAGCGCGACTGGGACGCCGCCGGGCGCAGCGCCTACCTCGACGACGCGGTGGCGGCGGCCGACGCGGAGGTGGACTTCAGCCGGTACGACATGGTCTACCTGGTCGCCGACCCGGACGCGCCCGGTGTCGACTCCGACGCGACCAAGGTCGTCAACCTCGACCAGCCGCTGACGGCGGACGGCGCCCCGCTGCACCGCTTCGTCACCGTCTTCGAGAACAACCCGCCGGACCACAACGTCCTCGCCCACGAGACCGGCCACGTCTTCGACCTGCCGGACCTCTACCACCGGCCGGCCGACGGCATGGGCGACTGGGACACCCATGTGGGGGACTGGGACCTCATGGGCAGCCAGTTCGGGATGGCCCCCGAGCCCTTCGCCTGGCACAAGTGGAAGCTCGGCTGGCTCGCCGACCGCCAGGTCGACTGCATCCCCGGGAGCGGGAGCACGGTGCGCACGCTGCACCCCCTCTCCGCACCCGTACGCCCCGGTGACCGGCAGCGGTCGCGGTTGCTCGTCGCCCGTACCGGGGAGAGCAGCGCGATCGCGGTGGAGGCGCGGGACGCGACCGGCAACGACCGGGGCATCTGCCGCGAGGGCGTACTCGTCTACCGCGTCCGCAGCGCCACGCCCTCGGGCGAGGGCCCGGTGCAGGTGCTCGACGGCCACCCGCACTCCTCGGCCTGCTGGGGCGCCTCGGTCCACCCGCCGCTCGCGGACGCGCCGCTGGACGTCGGCGAGAGCCTGGACGCGGGGGATGGCGTACGGGTGGCGGTGACGGGCCGGACGGTGGCGGGCGACTGGACGGTCCGGATCACGCGCGAGTGAGCCCGCGGCCGCCGGCCGTCCCGGCACACGACGAAGGCCCTCACCGGAGTGAGGGCCTTCGCTGTCTGTGCGCCGCCAGGGACTCGAACCCCGGACCCGCTGATTAAGAGTCAGCTGCTCTAACCAACTGAGCTAGCGGCGCCTGCTGACGTGGAAAACCTTAGCACCCTGATCGGGGAGGGCAAAAATCGATTCGCCGCAGGTGATCGAGCAGGTGATCGACTTGGTTGGCGCGGGTGCTTCGGGCGCGGCGCTCAGGGGCGGGCGCCGGCGCCGGACGTGGCGGGGCGTTCGGGGTCGGGCGTGGTCGGGTGTACGGGGTCCGGCGCGGCGGGGCGTGCGGCGTCGGGCGCGGCGGGGCTCTCCGAGGGGGCCGAGCGGGCCGCTCGTACGCACGCCCACAGCAGGACGTCCGGGCCGGGCAGCCAGGGATCGCGGACATCCGGGGCGACCAGCCAGCGCGAGGACGGCGGCGGGGCGTCCGGCGCGGGCGCGAAGGGGTGCAGCGGCGGAATGCTCACCGCGTCCCCCGTGCCGTGGCACAGCAGCGGCGGCACCGACCGCGCCCACTCCTCCCAGGAGAGCAGCGCCGGCAGCCGCTGGGCGGTGCCGCGGGCCGCGAACAGCAGCACCCGGCCGCGATGCACGGCGACCGGTCCGGAGCCGGGGCCCGCCCATAAGCAGTCGGCCATCCGGCGGCCGAAGAGGGCGGGGGCGTTGATCACGTCGAACACCGTGCCGCAGGGCAGCACGCTCGGCACCGTGGGATGGGTGGCCCACAGGTGGTGTACCCGACGGGGGTGCGGACTCGCCGAGGCGAGCCAGTCGGCACCGGCGAGCGTGACGTACGACGCGAGGTGGAGGTCGGGGGCCGGGGGCTGGGGCCAGTCACTCATGACGTCAGGTCTACCGGTAGCAGAGGTTCCGTTTCTGCGGATTGCCGGAAAACGGGACACGGGAGAGTGAGACGGAGTATCTTCCTACCCGCATATGCCAACGGCCCATGATCACCGCCGCCTCGGGTCGGTCCGGCCGACCTCGTCGGGCCGGTCTATCCGACCTCGTCCGGGTGGGTGCCGCCGTCGCGCATGAGCGAGCGGCCGAACTCCACCATCTTGCGGGCGTAGTCCTCGGTCCAGCCGGACCGCTCCGCGAGCACCGCCATCGGCAGCCGGTCGAACCGCCGCGGATCGGCGAGCTGCGCCGCCGCCATCGCCTGGAACTCCGTCGCCCGGTCGGCCGCCGCGCGGAAGGCGAGCGCCAGCTCCGTGGAGCGGGACAGCAGCTCGCGGGGGTCCTCGATCGACTCCAGGTCGAAGAAGTGCTCGGGGTCCGCCGTGGCCTCGGGCGGCTCGAACAGCAGCGGCGCCGGTTTCAGGCGCCGGGGCGCGGGGGCCGCACCGCGCGGATCGGGAGCCGACTGCGGCTCGGACATGTACCTACCTCCAGAATCGTGTGCCGCGTCCCATTGTCCCGCGCCGCGCAAGTACGCCCCTTGCAGCCGGGACCCCCGCCGCTACGGCCGCCCCGGCACCCGGGCCCACGGTCGCTACGGCCGCCACGGCACCCGGTGTTCCGCCAGGTGTGCCAGTACCGCGTGGTTCGCCTCCCAGCCGTCCGGGAACTTGACCGTGACGCCGAGCTGGACCGGCTCCGTGGACGGGTGCTCGTCCAGCAGTTGTGTCACGCCCTCGCGGCACACCACGATGCACGCGTGCCGGTGCCGCGAGGCCAGTACGCACAGGCGGCCCGTCTCCAGGTGGAAGGCCGTCGCGTCCGGGCGCCCGGACAGCGGGTGCAGGACGACCGTGACGTCGAACTCCCGGCCCTGGAGGCGGTCCGAAGGCCAGTCGGGACACCAGCCGGTCAGGGCCAGATCGTGCTGCTTCGATGTGCTGCCGATGACCTCGTAGAACGTCGAGGTGTCGATGTTG
>NZ_JBEPFC010000144.1:0-18536 GCF_040301705.1 Streptomyces sp. NPDC000151
GCACGGCGGCGCCGGCCCGCTTCTGGCGCTCCTGGCTGCCCGCGCGGCTCCCGGCCCGGCTGGCCTCCGCGATCGTCGACGCGTCGGTGCCGCAGCCGCCCGCGGACCCGACGCCCGCCCACGTACTGGCCTTCGCCCGGCTGCACGCCCTCGTCGCCGGCATCCCCCACCCCGGCGCCGACTACTGCCAGCCCGCGCAGCACCGGCCGGAGAACGGCTACGACCTGGCCGTGCTGTACGACGGCCTCACCGAGGCCGCCGCGCTCGCCGCGCCGGCGCTGCGGGCGCGGCGGTCACCGCACGAGGGCGAAGCGCTGGACTGCTTCGTCGCCGCCCACGCCCGCGCCCGCGGTCTGCGCGACACCCCCGCCTTCCGCCACCGGCTCAGCCACCAGCTCGCCGCCGACCCGTACATCGACCGCTACTGGCGGCTGCACGCCGAGCTGTCCGGCCCTGAACCCACCCTCGGCGCCGCCCACGACTGGTTCCGCGCCGCCCTGGACACCCAGGCGGCCCGGACCTTGGGGCAGTTACGCTGCTGTCCATGAACGGCAGCGGCACCGCACCAGCAGTACCCCGCCCCGCGTACCGGCGGCTGAACGTGGCGGAACGGCGCGCCCAGCTGCTGACCGCGGCCCTCGGCCTCTTCGCGCAACGGGCGCCGGAGGACGTGTCGTTGGACGACGTGGCGACCGCGGCCCAGGTCTCCCGGCCGCTGGTCTACCGCTACTTCCCCGGCGGCAAGCAGCAGTTGTACGAGGCCGCCCTGCGCAGCGCCGCCGACAATCTCGAAGGCTGCTTCGCCGAGGCGGAGACGGGACCGCTCACGCTGCGGCTGGCCCGCGCGCTGGACCGCTACCTCGCCTTCGTCGACCAGCACGACACCGGATTCAGCGCGCTGCTGCAGGGCGGCAGCGTCGTGGAGACGGTGCGCACGAACGCCATCGTCGACGAGGTGCGGCGCACTGCTGCGGAACAGATCCTGCGGCACCTGGGCGCGCCGGAGCCGGGCCCGCGGCTGCGGATGATGGTGCGTACGTGGATCACCGCCGTCGAGGCGGCCTCGCTGATCTGGGTCGACGAGGGGAAGCAGGTGCCGCTGGACGAGCTGCGCGACTGGCTCGTGGACCACTTCGTCGCGCTGATCGTCGCGACCTCGGCGACGGACGAGGAGACCGCGCGGGCCGCGGCCGCCGCGCTGGCCACGGAGACCGCCGACGGGCCGGTCGGCACCCTCGCGCGGCGGCTCGCCCCGGCCCTGTCGGACGCCGCCCACCTGCTCTGATCCCGGTCTGTGGCCCCTGATGGCGGACCCTGATGTGACACTGGCCGGGTGAGAAGCGAGAGCACGTGAGAAGCGAGAACACGCCCTTCGTCGGCGGCCCGATGGACGGGCGGGTGCTCCCGGTCCTGGTCGGCGCGACCGGCCGGCCGCCCGCCCGGTACGAGATCCCCGTCCCCGGGGAGGCCGGCGCGCCGGAGACGGTGCACGTCTACCGGCGCGAGCCCGGCCCGGCCGGCCGGCTGGGGCTGCCGCGCGGCTGGGTGTACGCCTACGACGCCGAAGCGCGGCCCGGTACGGGGCGGCCCAAGTGGCCGTGGAATCGTCAGCGTTGAGGGAACTCCCGCCGCGCGCCGGGCGTTTTTCCGGTACTCGACGGCCTGCACGACGGCCGCCGATCGGGTGATGCCCGTCCCCCGGTTCGCTCGCTCCCCCGGCGGGAAGGCGTGGCCCGTGGCACCATCCGAACCAGTCGGATGGTCGGTCCAGAGCGGAGGTGGCGCGGTGCGGGGACGGTTCCGACGGTCGGTGGGGACGGTGGCGCTGCTGGGCGCCGCCGCCGTGGCGCTGCCCGCTGCGCCCGTGTACGCGACTGTGTCCGGGACGGCAAGGCCCGCCGCGCCGCCCGACATCCCCGTGAGCGAGCTGCTGACCCGGCTGCAGAAGCTCTACCAGCAGACGGAGACGGCCACCGAGGCGTACAACGCCACGGAGGAGGACCTCAAGGCGCAGGCCAAGCTGTCCAAGAAGCTCGACGGACGGCTGCGGGCCGCCCGCTCGGACCTGGCGCAGGGGCGCGCGGACGCCGGACGGCTGGCCCGCGAGCAGTACACGGGCTCCGGGCCCGGCGGCCTCTCGCCGTACGTGCAGTTCCTGCTCTCCAAGGACCCCGAGCAGGCGCTGGACCGCGGCCATCTGCTCAAGGAGGCGGCCGGCCACCAGGCGGACACGGTCACCCGGCTCGCCGGCAGCGCCAAGAAGGCGGACGAGCTGGCGACCGAGGCGAAGCAGGCGCTGGACAAGAAGAAGTCCCTGGCCGACCGGCGGAAGAAGCAGAAGGCGAAGGTCGAGGGCCGGCTGCGGGAGGTCGAGGCGATGCTCTCCTCGCTCTCGCCGGAGCAGCTGGCGGAGCTGAGCCGGCTGGAGCGGGCCGACATGCAGGACGCCCAGCGGGACTTCCTCGGCTCCGGCGCGCTCGGCGGCCCGCAGGCCCCGTCCAAGGGCGGCGAGCGGGCCATGGCGTACGCGCTGACGCAGGTCGGCAAGCCGTATGTGTGGGGCGCCGAGGGCCCGGACTCCTTCGACTGCTCGGGACTCACCTCGCAGGCGTGGGCCCATGCGGGGAAGCCGATCCCGCGGACGAGCCAGGAGCAGTGGAAGCAGCTGCCGCACGTCAGCCTGCGCACGCTGCGCCCCGGCGACCTGGTGATCTACTTCCCCGGCGCGACGCATGTGGCGATGTACATCGGGGACGGCATGGTCGTGCAGGCCCCGCGCCCCGGCGCCAAGGTGAAGATCTCCCCGATCGCCGCCAACCCGCTGCTGGGCGCCGTCCGCCCGGACGAGGACGCGGCAGGGCTGAAGGACTACACCCCGCCCGAGCTGCCGGACGGCGCCACGGACGGCTCCGACACGGGATACGGCGACACGTCGGCGCCCGGCAACTGATCCGGCAAAGTCGGCGGCCCGGACGGGTCGGCGGGGCGGCTCCCCCCGAGGGAGCCACCCCGCTTCCGTACCGCGCGAGCGCGCCTCAGGCGGTCAGCGACGCGAGGTACGCGCCCGCCTTGTCCGGGTCGTAGAAGAAGTTCTCGAAGTCGGACGGGTCGTTGAAGCCATTGGCGAAACGATCGGCCGCGGGCTGCAGCTGGCCGGCCGCGCCGATGTAGTTCAGCACGTGCTCCGGCGGCGGCGCCAGCATCGCGTTCGTCCACTTGGTGACGTGCTGGGCGGTGGCCCAGTACCGGTCGAAGGTGGCCTGCATCCAGTCCGCGTCGAACGGCTTGTCACCGTTCTCGATGATCGAGTCCAGGTACGCCTTGGCGCACTTGGAGGCGGAGTTCGAGCCCTGGCCGGTGATCGGGTCGTTGGCCACGACGACGTCGCCGACGCCGAGCACCAGGCCGCCCGAGGGCAGCTTGCCGATGGGGTTGCGCACGGTCGGCGCGTACCGGCCGGCCAGCGTGCCGTTGGCGTCGGTCAGCTCGACGTTGGTGCAGCGCGCGTACTCCCAGGGCAGGAACTTCTCCAGCAGCTCCAGCGTCAGCGCCAGGTGCTCGTTGGGGTCCTTCACGCCCTGGAAGGCGTCCAGCGGGCCGCCGGGGATGCCCTCCCAGAAGAGGATGTCGGCGCGTCCCGAGGTGGTGTAGGTCGGCATGACGAAGAGCTCGCCGACGCCGGGGACGAGGTTGCAGCGGACCGCGTCGAACTCGGGGTGCTCGGGGCGGGGGCCCATGCCGTGCACGTACGCGACGGCCAGCGCGCGCTGGGGGGTGTCGTACGGGGAACGCGTGGCGTCCCGGCCGAACATGGACACCAGCTCGCCCTTGCCCGCCGAGACCAGCGTCAGGTCGTAGCGGGAGGCGAAGAAGTCGAGGTCGGAGACGGCGGCGCCGTGGATGACGAGCTGGCCGCCGCGCTGCGCGAAGGTCTCCATCCAGCCGGCCATCTTCACGCGCTGGTCGACGGACTGGGCGTAGGCGTCCAGCTTGCCGACCCAGTCGATGGCGCGCTGGGAGCCCTCGGGCGACTCGAAGCTGCCCGGGGCCGCCACGGAGACGCCCAGGCCCTCGATGCGCGGCGCCTGGCTCTCCCAGAAGTTGAGCTGGAGGTCGCGCTCGTACTGGAGGGCGGTGTGGAACATGCACTGCGTCGACATGACCCGCCCTGAACGGATCTCGTCGGCCGTGCGGTTGGACATGAGGGTGACCTCATAGCCCTTGGACTGCAGTCCAAGGGCCAACTGGAGACCGGACTGACCGGCTCCGATGATGAGTATCTTCCGCATGGTGGTGCTCTTCTCTGCTGGGGCCCGCGAGCGGAGCGGGCCTATTCGGGGGTCATCTCCAGGGCATGCGCGACGACAGTGAGCAAGGACTCCACGACCGTGATCCGCTTGCGTGCGTCCATGATCACCACGGGCACGTCAAGTGGTACGGAAAGGGCCTCGCGCACATCCTCGGCCGCGTATTCGGCGGTCCCCTCGAAGTGATTGACGGCGACGACGTACGGAAGACCGCAGCTCTCGAAGTAGTCGAGAGCGGGGAAGCAGTCCTCCAGACGCCGGGTGTCCGCCATCACTATCGCGCCGATGGCACCCCGGACCAGGTCGTCCCACATGAACCAGAACCGCTGCTGCCCGGGCGTACCGAAGAGGTACAGGACCAGGTCCTGGTCGAGCGTGATGCGGCCGAAGTCCATCGCGACCGTGGTCGTGGTCTTCTCCGGGGTGGCCGTCAGGTCGTCGGTGTCCTCGCTGGCCTGCGTCATCACCGCTTCGGTCTGCAGCGGCGTGATCTCGGAGACCGACCCGACGAAGGTCGTCTTGCCGACGCCGAACCCGCCCGCCACCACGATCTTGGTGGCGATGGGGGCCTGCGTACGGTCCGTCTGCCAGCTCTGCAGCCCTTCGTCGGCGGCAGGCGTCCCGGCGCTCGCCGTCATCGTCTCAGAGCCTGCGAAGTCCACTCAGCACCCTCTCAAGCAGCGCGCGGTCGGGCTGGCCGGTGCCGTGCCCGGAGCCGTAGACGCGGATCTTTCCCTGGTCGGCGAGGTCGCTGAGCAGGACGCGGACGACGCCCAGCGGCATTTTGAGCAGCGCGGAGATCTCCGCGACGGACCGCATCCGGCGGCACAGTTCGACGATGGCGCGCATCTCGGGCATGACCCGGTCGGCCCAGCCGCCCGAGGTCAGCTCGCGGCGCTCCTCCGGCGCCTCCAGCGCGGCCACGAACGTCTCGACGAGCAGGACGTGGCCGAAGCGGGTGCGGCCGCCGGTGAGCGAATACGGCCGCACGCGGGCGGGTTTGCGATCCCCGCCTCGCGTGGGGAGTTTGGGTGCGGTACTCACTGGACGCTCTCCATCGACTTGCGCAGTTCACTGCGGAGTTCGGGGGTGAGGACATGGCCGGCCCGGCCGACGAAGAGCGCCATGTGGTAGGCGATGACGCTCATGTCGCAGTCGGGGGTGGCATGCACGCCGAGCAGCGAACCGTCGCTGATGTAACTGACGAACAGACTGCCCTCGTCCATGGCGATCATCGTCTGCTTGACCGTGCCGCCGTCCATCAGCTTCGCCGCGCCGTTGGTGAGGCTGCCGACGCCGGACACGATGGTGGCCAGGTCGGCGCTGGAACCCCGCGGGCCGCGTTGTGCCGCGGCCTCAGCGGTCCCTTCCGACAGCTGCGGGTCGGAAGCCAGCAGCAGCAGTCCGTCCGACGACACGACGGCCACCGAACGGATGCCCGGCACCTCGTCGACCAGATTGGACAACAGCCACTGCAGATTCCGTGCCTGATGACTCAGTCCGTAAGCAGTGGGCGCTTGCGCCTTCAATCGCGTGCCTCCTCGACAACGTGACTCTCTTCCGGGGCCCCCGCTCCGTCGGTGTCCGTTTGTGGGATGGTCTGTTCGGCCGTGCGCTCCGCGATCTCGGCCTCCACGTCCCGCCGGCCTTCCTGCGCGCCCTTCTGGAAGCCGCCCAGTCGGCGCCGCAGCGCCTCGGCGTTCACCCCGCCGCCCTGCCGCGGCGCGCTCGGCTGCCGCTGCTCCACGATCCGGGGCGTGCGCTTGGGCAGCCCCATGTCGGTGAGCCGCCGGGCGGGCGGCTCCTCCTCGGCGTCCTCGGCCCGGCTGTGCTCGGCGCTGCCGCCGTCGACCGGGGCCGGCGCCACCGGGGCGTCGTCCGCGACGTACGGCGACCGGCCGGCCGGTACGGCACCCGTCTCGGGGCCGCCGTCGGGGTCACCGGAGAAGTCCGGCACGCCCGGGCTCGGCGCGGCCGTGCTCGGCACGCCCGGGGTCTGGGCGGCCGGGGGCGTCCCGATGCCCGCCGCGTCGATCGTCCGCTCCGCCGCCGCGATCAGCGGGTCGGCGAGCGGGCCGGGCGGCGGGCCGGTCAGGGAGCCCGGCAGGGGATCCGTGAGCGGGTCCGGCACCCGGTCCGGCAGCGGGTCGGTCAGCGGGTCGCCGACCGGTCCCGGCGCCGCCGCCCGCTGCTGCGGCTGATGCTGCTGCGCCTGCGGCAGGACGCGCTGGCCGCGAGGCGGCAGCGCGTTGGAGTTGGCCTCGGCGACCGAGCCCGGAAGGGACGGCCCGGCCTGCACCGTGCCCGGCTGTGCGGCCGCGGCCGGCGCCGGACGGGTCGGCAGGATGGACTTCGGCAGCACGACGACGGCGGTGACGCCGCCCTGCTGCTGGTCGCGCAGCTGGACGCGGACGCCGTGCCGCGCGGCGAGCCGTACGACGACGTACAGGCCGAGGCCGAGCGCCTCGTCGACCGTCTCCGAGGACGTCGCGGTCTCCGGGTCCGACAGCCGCTGGTTCAGCTCCGCCATCCGCTCGGCGGTCATCCCTATGCCCTGGTCCTGGACCGAGAGCATCAGCTCGCCGCTCTCCAGCAGCCAGCCGGAGAGCTCCACGTGGGCGTCCGGCGGCGAGAACGCCGTGGCGTTGTCCAGCAGCTCGGAGACGAGGTGGCTGACGTCGTCGGCGGCGAAGCCGGCGACCTGGGAGTGCGGCGGCAGCGACTGGATGCGCACCCGCTCGTACCGCTCGATCTCGCTGATCGAGGCGCGCAGCACGTCCAGCAGCGGCACCGGCACGGCGTTGTGGTTGCTGTGCTCGGAGCCGGAGAGGACGAGGAGGTTCTCGCTGTTCCGGCGCACCCGGGCGGCGAAGTGGTCGAGCTTGTACAGCGTCTCCAGGCGCTCGGGGTCCTGCTCGCGCTCCTCCAGGCTCTCGATCACGCCGAGCTGGCGCTCGACGAGGCCGACCGTGCGCATCGCCAGGCTGACGAACCGGTTGTTGACGCCGGAGCGCAGCGCGGCCAGCCGCTCGGTGAGGTCGGCGCGCTCCTCCAGGAGCACGTCGCGCTCGGCGGCCAGCCGCTTGCGGCCGCTCGCCATCCGGGCGCGCTCACCCTCCGCCTCGGCGGCCGTCCGCGCCAGCTCGGCGACCTGCGCGTGCAGCGCGTTGACGGACCGCACGGTCTGCGCGTACTCGTCGTTGCGGCCCTTGTACTCGATGGCCGGCTCGTCCGCCGGGTCCTTGGCGACCCGCGCGGCCCCGCGGCGCAGCGCGGACAGCGGCTGGGTCATCGTGCGCGCTGCCCAGATGCTGATGCCGACGGCGAGCAGCAGGCAGAGCCCGACCAGCCCGATGCGGATCTCCAGCGAGGTGACGTCCTCGTCCCGGAGCTTCGCCATCGCCTTGACGTCGGCGGTGCTCAGCGAGGACTCCACGCTGCGCATCAGGCCGATGCGGGTGGCGGTGGTGGACTGGATGCGCTTCCGGTCGAGCTGCAGGTCCAGGGGGTAGAGCCGGGGCTGGTCGGTGAGCTTGTCGAGATAGCGCTCGGCGGTGTCGACGTCGGTGCCGTTGACCGTGCGGTCGTAGCTGTCCCGGGCGTCGTCGCCGGCTGTCTGCGCGAAGTCGGCGAGCGAGGTCAGTTCGCGTACGTGCGACTGCTGGGCGGCGGCGGACAGGTCGGTCTGCCGGCCCTCGCTCGCCAGGCCGGCGAGCAGCAGCGCGCGGGTGGCGGACGCCTGTTCGGTGGCGCGGCCGAGGAGCGGCAGGTCCTGGGCGCGGGAGCCGGCCGCGCTGGCGCGGGGCGGCACCCGGCGGGCGATGTCGCCCGAAATGGCGTCCAGCGCCTGAATGGTGGCAGTGTAGGACTTGAAGGTGTCCAGGGCACCGCCCGTGCCGGTCAGCGCCTGCTGGCGGACCTTGGGCAGCGACGTGAGCAGCTTGCCGGCGTCGCCGAACGCCGCGGTCTCGGCGGAGCTCTCGGCCGCCTCGGCGCGCAGGTCCTCGATCTGCCGGTCCACGCGGGCCCGCTGGGCCTCCGAGACGCCGGCGCCGCCGCGCGTCGTCCGGCCTCCCGCGACATACACCGTCATGGCGTCGCGCTCGTCGGCGAGGGAGTGCGCGAGGGTCACCGCGCGGGCGTTCAGCTCGCCGAGGTCGACCAGCTCCTGGGAGCCGTCCACGTCCTGCATCGCCGAGGAGATGACGGGCGTGCCGACCGCCATGACAGCGACGGCGACCACCGCCACGGCTCCCATGAGCCTGTTGCGCACGCGCGCGGGACGTCCGCCCGCACGCTCACCGTCCGTACCGGACCTGGCCGGGCCGGCCGGTTTTGCCGGCTCCACCACGTCACCCCGAAGCCGCTTCTTCCGCACCGCTGCTCGCAATCCTGTCTCGCCTGCCCACGCCGTGTGTGGCCTTGCGGACCCGGCCGTTCTCCCCGGAAGGCGGATCTGTGGCGCATTCGCAGCACCTCACGCCCCCGCCGGGCAGACAGTCCGGCTGTGCGCGTCGCGATGAGGGAATGGCCCCACCCAAGATCCGGAATACGACCATTTCACCGGCGCCGCGCGGTGGCCCGACAACGCCTGCCCGGCCACCTGAATGAGTGAACATCAATCGGAAGTTGACCATCAACTTCCGCTGTGAGGCGCAACAGTAGGCCATCGGCGGGCGGGTTTGGAGAACGGTCCGGGGCCTGGCAGGATGCCCGCCCGCATTTTGCGGAGCGTCCTTTCGGCCCGTCAGGAGGCCGGAATCGGCGCCGTTCGCGCGCCGCGCCCCCGATTCCCCGCATTCCGGACGCCCTTCCTCCGCCTTCCCCCGCCTTCACCGGCCGCTCCGGCATGCTTGCCCACATGCGCATCGAACTGGCCACCGAGCCCGGCGACCCTCAACGCCCCAATGAGGACTACGCATCAGTAGCGCTGCCCGCGGCCGGTCAGGGCGGTGTCCTCGTCCTGCTCGACGGCGTGACGCCGCCGCCGGAGGACTTCGGGTGCCGCCACGACGTGCCGTGGTTCACCGCGCGCCTCGGGGGCGCGATGCTCGAACTGTCCGGTTCGCTCCGCGACATGACGCTCACCGAGGCCCTCTCCGAAGCCATCGGGCGCACCGCCGCGACCCATCGCGACACCTGTGACCTTTCTCACAGGAGGACTCCGCAGGCAACGGCCATCGCCGCGCGCTGGTCCCCGCACGCCGTGGAGTACCTCGTGCTGTCGGACTCGGCGCTGCTCATCGAAGCGCCGGACGGCACGGTCGAGGCGGTACTGGACCAGCGCCTCGAACAGCTGCCGGCCGCGGTCGGCGAGCTGCGCGCCGCGGTACGGGCGCTGCCGGAGGGGTCCGCCGAACGGGCTGCCGCGGCCCGGGAGTACGTCACCGCGGTCGAGGCGCTGCGCAACACCGAGGGCGGTTTCCACACCGCGGCCGCCGACCCTTCGGTGGCGGCGCGCGCGGTCACGGGCACCGTGCCGCGCGACCGGGTCCGCTCGCTGACCGCGCTGAGCGACGGGGCCGGGCGCTGGGTCGAGGTGTTCCGCGAGGGCTCGTGGGCCGACTGCCTGGGCGTGGTGCGCAAGGAGGGGCCGCAGGCGCTCATCGACCGGGTACGGGCGGCCGAGAACGCCGACGCGGACGGGCTGGACTTCCCGCGCGGCAAGCTGCACGACGACGCCGCGGTGGTGTACGCGGAGCTGTGAGACGGGGCGGCGGCGGGCCCGCTCCGGGCGTCAGCCCTCGCCCGCCTCCCGCGGCTCCTGCCCGCCTTCCCGCGCCTCGCCCTGCTCGCCTTCCCGTACCTCGTCCTGCTCCTGCTCCTGCTCTTGTTCATCGTTCAACCGATGCAGCAGGCGCGCCAGTTCGGCGATCTCCCCGCGGTCCCAGGCGGCGAGCCGGCGGGCGTACCGGTCACGCCGGGCACTGCGTACGCGGGTGAAACGGGCCAGCCCCTCGTCCGTGAGCCGGACCAGGACGGCGCGCCCGTCGGCGGGGTCCTTCTCGCGGGCCACCAGCCCCAGGTCGTCCAGGGCCCGCAGCTGACGGCTGATGGTCGCCTTGCCGACGCCGAAGTAACAGGCCAGTGCGGTGGCGCGCTGCTCGCCGGCCTCCGCGAGCCGGAGCAGCAGGCCGTACGCCGACGGCTCCAGGTCGGGGTGCACCTCGCGGGCCATTTCGCCGGAGGAGGCGCGGGCCCGGCGCAGGAATACCGCCAACTCGTGCTCCAACGACAGAAAGAGGTCGTCGATGCCGCCGGGCCGCTTCGCCGCCGCCCCGTCGGTTCCGGTGTTGTGCACGTCAGCGCCCTTTCCCGTTTTCCGGACGATGGAAGAAATTTTCAGCGGCGGCCGATTCCGCAGCTGAGCCAGTATTTCGCAGGATTAGACCAACGGAATCACCTGGTCCCCCTTTCCGCCTCTGGTCTACGCGCGTATCGTCATTTATGGCATGACCACACCAAGTCAGCCCTCTCCCTCCCAGGTCCCACCGAGATCTACGGAGTCACGTATGCGCGTGCACAGATCCGGCCCGGCCCGCCACCTCCGGCGCCCCACCGCCACAGTGGCCGCAACCCTCCTCACCCTGCTCGCCCTGCTCTGCGGCACCGCCGGCACCGCGACCGCCGCCGGGCCCGCCGGCACCCCCGGCAAGGACGCGCCGGAGCCCACCCACCCCGGCCAGGACTGGGCCGGCTCGCAGGTCGCCAAGCACGAAGGCGGCACGGGGGCACCCGTCGCGCCGTCCGTCCAGGCGTCCGTGGAAGGCGTGGACGTCAGCGGCCATCAGGGCAACGTCGCATGGTCGACGCTGTGGAACAGCGGAGTGAAGTTCGCCTACGTCAAGGCGACCGAATCCACCAGCTACATCAACCCGTATTTCGCTCAGCAGTACAACGGGTCCTACAACGTCGGCATGATTCGCGGCGCCTACCACTTCGCCACGCCCAACACCTCCAGCGGCGCGGCCCAGGCCAATTACTTCGTGGACCACGGAGGCGGCTGGTCGAAGGACGGCAAGACGCTGCCCGGCGCGCTCGACATGGAGTACAACCCCTACGGCGCCACCTGCTACGGCATGAGCGCAACCGCCCTGGTGAACTGGATGAAGGACTGGTTCGCCACGTACAAGGCGCGCACCGGACGGGACGCGGTGATCTACACCTCCACCAGCTGGTGGAAGCAGTGCACCGGCAACTACGCGGGCTTCGGCAGCGTCAACCCGCTGTGGGTCCCGCGGTACGGCTCCTCCGTCGGTGAACTCCCGGCCGGCTGGGGCTTCCACACCATCTGGCAGTACACGTCCACCGGGCCGACCGTGGGCGACCACAACCTCTTCAACGGCGCGTACGACCGTCTCCAGGCGCTCGCGAACGGGTAAGAGGCCGACAGGGCTCCCCCTACGTGCCGTGAGGACCTGCGCCGGCCCCTCCCGCAGGCCCTCGCGGCACGGCGCCCTGTCTCCCCTCCCCCTTGCGCGTCTTCGAAAGAGGCTCCCCCCTATGCGCATACGCCGGTGCATCACGCTGCTCTCCACGCTCTGCACGGCCCTCGCGGTGGCCGTGCCCGCCTCCGCCGCATCCGCATCCCCCACCCCCTCCTCCGCCGACACCGCCCACCACTACGGACTCGACCACGCCGGCGGTACGCTCCGCGCCCACGAGGGCGGCACCGCGTCCGGCCCGGCGCCGCAGCCGCTCGCCGGGGTGGCCGGCATGGACGTCAGCAGCCACCAGGGCAACGTCGACTGGCCCGCGGCCTGGCGCGCCGGCGCCCGCTTCGCCATCGTCAAGGCCACCGAGGGCGCGGGCTACCGCAGCCCCAAGTTCGGCCAGCAGTACGGCGGTGCGTACAACGTCGGCATGATCCGCGGCGCCTACCACTTCGCGCTGCCGAACACCTCGTCCGGCGCCACGCAGGCCAACTACTTCGTCGACAACGGCGGCGGCTGGAAGGCGGACGGCCGGACGCTGCCGCCCGCGCTGGACATCGAGTACAACCCGTACGGCGCGGCCTGCTACGGCCTGAGCCGGGCGGCCATGACCGCCTGGATCCGGGACTTCAGCGCCACGGTGCACGCCCGGACCGGCCGCTACCCGATGATCTACACCGCCACCAACTGGTGGCGCCTGTGCACCGGCGACAACGCGTCCTTCGGCATCAAGCACCCCCTGTGGATCGCCCGCTACGCCGCCTCCCCCCAGCCCCTCCCGTCCGGCTGGCCGGCCCACACCATCTGGCAGTACGCCGACCGCGGCCGCTTCCCCGGCGACCAGAACGTCTTCAACGGCTCGGTGGCCCAGCTCCGCGCTCTCGCGGAGGGGTGACCGCCGCCCCTGGGGACATCGGGAGGCCCGGAGCCCCCGCCCTGCGGGAGTTCCGGGCCTCGGGCGCGGGGGTTACGCGGCGACCGGGACCTCCACCGAGGTCGCGGCCGGGGTCAGGGCCAGGTCCAGGACCTGGCGGACGTCCGACACGGGGTGGACGTCCAGCTTTTCCAGGACCTCGGCCGGGACGTCGTCCAGGTCCGCCTCGTTGCGCTTGGGGATGATCACTGTGGTGATCCCCGCCCGGTGCGCCGCGAGGAGCTTCTGCTTGACGCCGCCGATGGGCAGCACCCGGCCGGTGAGGGAGACCTCGCCGGTCATCGCCACGTCGGGCCGGACCTGACGGCCGCTGAGGAGCGAGGCCAGGGCCGTGGTCATGGTGATGCCCGCGCTGGGGCCGTCCTTGGGGACCGCGCCCGCCGGGACGTGCAGGTGCACGCCGCGCTCCTTGAGGTCGCCGACGGGCAGCTCCAGCTCCGCGCCGTGCGAGCGGAGGAAGGAGAGCGCGATGTGCGCCGACTCCTTCATCACGTCGCCGAGCTGGCCGGTGAGCTGGAGGCCCGAGCCGCCGGTCTCCGCGTCGGCGAGCGACGCCTCGACGTACAGGACGTCGCCGCCCGCGCCGGTCACGGCCAGGCCGGTGACCACGCCGGGCACCGCCGTGCGCCGCTCCTCCGGGTCCTGCGCGGACTCCGGGACGTGGTGCGGCCGCCCGATGAGCGGGCGGAGCTCGTCCACGCCCACGGTGAAGGGCAGGTCCTGTTCGCCCAGTTCGTGCTTGGCCGCGACCTTGCGGAGCAGCCGGGCGATGGCCCGCTCCAGATTCCGCACGCCCGCCTCGCGGGTGTACTCGCCGGCCAGCTTGCGCAGCGCGGCGTCCTCGATCACGACCTCGCCGGGCTCCAGGCCCGCCTTCTCCAGCTGGCGCGGGAGCAGGTGGTCGCGGGCGATGGTGACCTTCTCGTCCTCGGTGTAGCCGTCGAGGCGGACCAGGTCCATGCGGTCCAGGAGCGGCTCCGGGATCGCCTCCAGGACGTTGGCCGTGGCGAGGAAGACCACGTCGGAGAGGTCGAGCTCGACCTCCAGGTAGTGGTCGCGGAAGGTGTGGTTCTGCGCCGGGTCGAGCACTTCGAGGAGGGCCGCGGCGGGGTCGCCGCGGAAGTCGGAGCCGACCTTGTCGATCTCGTCCAGCAGGACGACCGGGTTCATGGAACCGGCCTCCTTGATGGCGCGGACGATGCGGCCGGGCAGCGCGCCGACGTACGTGCGCCGGTGGCCGCGGATCTCCGCCTCGTCCCGGACGCCGCCGAGCGCGACCCGGACGAACTTGCGGCCCATGGCACGCGCGACGGACTCCCCCAGGGAGGTCTTGCCGACGCCGGGCGGGCCGGTCAGGGCCAGTACGGCACCGCCGCGGCGGCCGCCGACCAGGCCGAGGCCACGGTCCGCGCGGCGCTTGCGCACCGCCAGGTACTCGGTGATCCGCTCCTTCACGTCGTCCAGGCCCGCGTGGTCCGCGTCCAGGACGGCGCGGGCGCCCTTGATGTCGTACGCGTCCTCGGTGCGCTCCGTCCACGGCAGCTCCAGGACGGTGTCCAGCCAGGTGCGGATCCAGGAGCCCTCGGGGCTCTGGTCGCTGGACCGCTCCAGCTTGTCGACCTCCTTCAGGGCCGCCTTGCGGACGTCCTCGGGCAGGTCGGCGGCCTCGACGCGGGCGCGGTAGTCGTCGCTCTCGTCGTCCGCTTCGCCGTTCAGCTCGGACAGCTCCTTGCGGACCGCCTCCAGCTGGCGCCGCAGCAGGAACTCGCGCTGCTGCTTGTCGACGCCCTCCTGGACGTCCTTGGCGATGGACTCGGCGACGTCCTGCTCGGCGAGGTGCTCGCGGAGCGCTTCGGTGGCGTCCTTCAGGCGGGCGACCGGGTCGGTGGTCTCCAGCAGCCGGACCTTCTGCTCGGTGGTCAGGAAGGGGCTGTATCCGGAGTTGTCGGCGAGCTGGCCGACGTCCTCGATCTGCTGGACGCGGTCCACGACCTGCCAGGCGCCGCGCTTGCGCAGCCAGCTCGTGGCGAGCGCCTTGTACTCCTTGACGAGCTCGGTGACCGCGCCGGGGAGGCCCGTCTTTCCATCAGGCGCAGTCGGGACGGTCTCCTCGACCGTGGTGCCCTCCACCCAGAGGGCCGCGCCGGGCCCGGTCGTCCCGGAGCCGATCTGCACGCGGCCCAGGCCGCGGATCAGCGCGCCCGGGTCGCCGTCGGACAGCCGGCCGACCTGCTCGACCTTGCCGAGCGTGCCGACGCCGGCGTAATTGCCGTCGATACGTGGAACGAGCAGCACCCGTGGCTTGTTACCGGGTGAGGCGGCGGCCTGCGCGGCCTCCACCGCGGCGCGTACGTCCGGGTCGGACAGGTCCAGTGGCACCACCATGCCCGGCAGGACGACCTCGTCGTCCAGGGGCAGCACGGGCAGGGTGAGCGGTGTGGACGTCGAAGCCATGATCTCCCCTTCGGCAGGCAAGTTGAGCTGTACCCACTCAATGCTCGGGAGTCGGTGGATGTTCCCAGGGCTTTGTTCGCTGTGAGCGATCAGACGCGGAGGCGGGCGGGAGGCCCGAAACGGCCGGGCGCGCATGGCCTACGGGCTCATAGGGTGGGGGACCGTCCGGCATCCCCCGACTCCGGAGGCCTCGCACCCATGTCAGCCCCCTTCGCCACCGACGAGACGCCCGTCACGCTGGAGCGCCGGGACGGACCGTACGGAGAGGTGGTGCTGCGGCGGCGGGGCCCGCACTTCGAGATCATCGCCAACGGGTGCTTCCTGATGGACACCTCCGACGGGCGGTCGGAGCGGCTGCTCGTCGACGCCGCGCTCGCGGCGCTGCCCGCCGGCCGCGCGCGGCCGTCCGTACTGATCGGCGGGCTGGGCGTCGGCTTCTCGCTGGCGCGCGCCGCCGCCGAGCCGCGCTGGGGCCGGATCGCGGTCGTCGAGCGCGAGGGCGCGGTCATCGACTGGCACCGAGCGGGGCCGCTGGGGACGGTGTCGGGCCCGGCGCTGGCCGACCCCCGGACGGAGATCGTCCAGGCCGATCTGGTGGCGTACGTACGGGAGGGCGCGGGCACCGAGACGTACGACGCGCTCTGCCTGGACATCGACAACGGCCCCGACTGGACCGTCACCGAGGACAACGGCGGCCTGTACTCCCCCGCCGGGCTCGCGGCCTGCCGGGACCGGCTGACACCGGGCGGCGTGCTGGCCGTCTGGTCGGCGCAGCCCTCGCCCGCTTTCGAGGACGCGCTCCGGAATGCCGGGTTCAGCGAGGTTCGCACCGAAGAGATCCCCGTTGTCCGAGGCGTCCCCGACGTGGTCCACCTCGCGGGGAAACGCGCGTAGCCGCGGGTCACATCGTGCCTTTACGCTGCTGCCCAGCAGTATGCGACCAGTCAGTACACCCAGTCAGCACGTCAGTACAGCAAGTCAGTACGCGACCACGCACGGGGAAATTCAGGGGCGGGCGATGGACCAGACTCAGACCACCCACGGCGCCGCGGCGGCGGCCACGCCCGGCGCCCAGCGGCGGGTGCTCGTCGTCGAGGACGACCCGACGATCGTGGACGCCATCGCGGCCCGGCTGCGCGCCGAGGGCTTCCAGGTGCAGACCGCGATCGACGGCCCGTCGGCCGTGGACACCGCCGAGGCGTGGCAGCCCGATCTGCTCGTCCTCGACGTCATGCTGCCCGGCTTCGACGGCCTGGAGGTGTGCCGCCGGGTGCAGGCCCAGCGGCCGGTCCCGGTGATGATGCTCACCGCGCGGGACGACGAGACGGACATGCTGGTCGGCCTCGGCGTCGGCGCCGACGACTACATGACCAAACCGTTCTCCATGCGCGAGCTGGCGGCGCGGGTGCACGTCCTGCTGCGCCGCGTCGAGCGGGCCGCGCTCGCCGCGCACACGCCGCGCAGCGGCATCCTGCGCCTGGGCGAGCTGGAGATCGACCACGCGCAGCGGCGGGTCCGGGTGCGCGGCGCCGACGTGCACCTCACGCCCACCGAGTTCGACCTGCTGGTCTGCCTCGCCAACACGCCGCGCGCCGTGCTCTCCCGCGAGCAGCTGCTCGCCGAGGTCTGGGACTGGGCGGACGCCTCCGGCACCCGCACGGTCGACAGCCACATCAAGGCGCTGCGCCGGAAGATCGGCGCCGAGCGGATCCGCACGGTCCACGGCGTCGGGTACGCGCTGGAGACCCCGCCGGCATGAAGTCGCCCCTTCCCCTGGCGCGCGCGCTCTGGCAGCGGGCCTGGGAGGCGATGCGTCCGCTCGATCCGTACCGTTCGGTCAAGGCGGCGCTCGGCGCGCTGGTCACCGTTTCGGTGATCATCACGACCCTGCTGGTCCTCGTCGCGTTCCACTCGGCGACGGAGCTGCGGGTCATCACGGTCTTCTCGATCATCGCCTCGCTGCTGATCACCCAGTTCGTCGCGCAGGGGCTGACGGCCCCGCTGGACGAGATGACGGACGTGACCCGGGCGATGGCCGCCGGTGACTACACCCGGCGGGTGCAGGGCAGCCGCCGGGACGAGTTCGGCGAGCTGGCCGACGCCTTCAACACGATGGCCGCCGACCTGGAAGCGGTGGACACCCACCGCAAGGAGCTGGTCGCCAACGTCTCGCACGAGCTGCGCACGCCGATCGCCGCGCTCCGCGCCGTACTGGAGAACGTCGTCGACGGCGTCTCCGAGGCGGACCCGGAGACGATGCGCACCGCGCTGAGCCAGACCGAGCGGCTCGGCCGCCTGGTCGAGCACCTGCTGGACCTCTCCCGGCTGGACAACGGGGTCATCCCGCTGCACGCCCGCCGCTTCGAGGTCTGGCCGTACCTCTCCGGGGTGCTGAAGGAGGCCAACATGAGCCGCAGCGCCTCCACCCTGGCCGTCGGCTCCACCCACCACAGCCGTACGGACGTCCACCTCCACCTGGACGTCTCGCCCCCGGAGCTGACCGCGCACGCGGACGCCGAGCGGCTGCACCAGGTCGTCGCCAACCTGATCGACAACGGCATCAAGCACTCCCCGCCGCACGGCCGCGTGACCGTACGGGCACGCCGCGGCGAGGGCCCCGGCAGCCTGGTACTGGAGGTGCAGGACGAGGGGCCCGGCATCCCGGCGTCCGAGCGGCACCGGGTCTTCGAGCGGTTCAACCGCGGCGGCCCCGGTGCGTCCGGGCCGGGCACCGACGGCGGTACGGGACTGGGCCTGGCGATCGCGCGCTGGGCGGTGGATCTGCACGGCGGGCGCATCGGGGTGGCCGAATCCCCGCGTGGCTGCCGTATCCGCGTCACCCTTCCGGGGACCGGTCAGCCCCGTCCTTGACGCCCGGTGACGTAGGGTCGGTGGTGGAACCACCCATTCGGAGTGTTCCCCGCGTCCCCGCCTGGGGTGCGATGGCGATGCCGCCTACCCAGGTGCGAGCGAACCACGCATGTTTCCCGCCAAGTCGCGCCCCGAAACCCCCCGCCAAATGTGACGTGCGCGACGAGTACCCCTCCCGGACTGCAGCATCGGTCGACAGAGGCGTAGCCTTTATTCCCGCTGTCCACCACCTTTAGGAAGCGGAAGAGGGCGGTTGCCGCCGTGTCGCCACAGTCCCCCAACACTTCGAGTGCCTCGACCGACCAAGACGGGCAGGGCAAGAGCCCTGCTGCCGGATTCGGTGCGAACGAGTGGCTCGTCGATGAGATCTACCAGCAGTACCTCCAGGACCCGAACTCGGTAGACCGAGCCTGGTGGGACTTCTTCGCCGACTACAAGCCGGGCGCTCCGGTGACGTCGGGCACCCCTGCCGACGAGGCCAAGCCGGCCGCACCCGCGACGCCACCGGCCAAGCCGGCCGCCGCGCCCGCGGCCGCC
>NZ_JBEPFC010000145.1:0-18271 GCF_040301705.1 Streptomyces sp. NPDC000151
CCGACGGCCTGCGCCTACGCGGTCTGGCCGCGGGTCCGTATGGGCCCGTATCGCCGCGCGCCGGCCACGCGGCTCGGCGCGTACCGCGCCTCGGGCGTGGTCCGCCGCCGACACCTGGCCGCTGGCCGGTCGCCGGTCGCCGGTGGCCGCTGGCCGGTCGCCGCTGCATTCTCCCTACGTCGCCGAAGGGTGCGTGAACACCGCGTGAACCCTGCTGCGCGAGGGGCGGGAGGGGGGCATGCTGTCCGCGTGCCTGCCTGGACGGACCAGCTCCGATTCGCCTACCAGCCCGTCGTGAACCTCACGACCGGTTCCGTCGCCGCGCTGGAGATACTCGCCCGCCCCGAGCACGGGGACGTGCTCACTCAGGCCCGCCGCTCCCCCGGCATCGACGACGAACTGGCCGCGCTCGCGGTGCGGCACGCCACGCAGCGCGAGACGCTGCTGCCGCTGCAGGTGAACCTCTTCGCCACCACGGCTGCGGAGGTACCGGAGTTGACTGCGCTGCGGGCGGCGGTGCGTGCGGTGGGGCGGCGGCCGTGCGAGATCACCCTGGATCTGACCGGGCCGTACACCCACGTACCGGCCCGCGCGTTGCTGGAGGCGGTGGCGGGCCTGCGCGCCGACGGGTTCCGGCTCTGCGTGGACGGAGTGGGCGACGGGGACATCCCGCTACGGCTGTTGGGCGACCTGGCGCCGGACGTGATCAAGCTGGACGCCTCGCTCTGCGCGGACCTGGACGCCCGGCCGGGGCGTGCCGCGGTGGTGCGGATGGTGCGGTACCTGTGCGACGAGCTGGGTGGGCTGTTGGCGGTGGAGGGCGTGGAGACCGAGCGGAGTTACGCGGCGGTGCTGCGGGCCGGCGCGCAGCTCGCCCAGGGCCACCTCTTCGCACCACCCGCGCGCCGGCCCACGGCCGAGGTCTTCGTACCGGCACAGGCGCCGTCAGCGCCCGAGCCGAGCGGGGCGCCGGCCGCCGGAATGCCGGGCGCGAGCCCTACGCCGAGCGCCAGTGCGGCCCAGGCGCCATCCGCCCGGATCCAGAGCCCGGCCGAGGCGCCGCCCTTCAGCGCGCCGTTCGGTGCCCAAGCCGGTCCGCCCGTCGCGCAGTTCCTGCAGCCAGCCGCGTTGTTGCCGGTGACCGCGTCGGCCGAGGAGGTGCGGCGTCGGCTCACGGGGCTGCCGGACGTGTCCGGGGTGCTGTTGGTGGACGCGGACGGCGTTCCCGTACGGGCGGTGGACCGGGACCGGTTCCTGCTGTCGCTGTCGGGGCGGTACGGGCACGCGCTGTACGCGGACCGGCCGGCACTGCGGCTGGGCGACCGGCCGCGTACGGTCGGCGCGGGCGCGACCGCGTGGGAGGTGCTGGACGTCATCGCGGACGGCGACCGGGCCCGTACGGGCGACGACGTGGCGGTGGTGGACGAGCGGGGGCGGTGCATCGGGGTGGTGCACCTGGCGGACATCCTGCGGGCGCTGGCGGAGAGCCGGGTGGAGGAGGCCGCGCGGCTCAATCCGCTGACCCGGCTGCCGGGTTCCGACGCGGTCAACGGCGAGGTGGACCGGCGGCTCGCGCAGGGCCGCGCCGTGGCCCTGAGCTGGCTGGACGTGGACGGGTTCAAGCAGGTCAATGACAGCGCCGGGTTCGCGGCCGGGGACGAGCTGATCCGTGCGGTGGGCGCGGCGCTGGCCCGGGCGGCGCGCGGGGACGCGGCGTGCCGGGTGGGGCACATCGGGGGCGACGACTTCCTGGTGCTGACCGATCCCGAGGGGCTGGAGGTGATCGCCGCGGCCGTGCTGGACGTGCCGTGGTCGGCGGGCGGGCGTCCCGTGACGCTGTCGCTGGCGACGGTGGTGTGCCCGGCCGGGGCCGTCGCCGGGCACGCGGAGGCGGCCGCCGCGCTCGCCCCGCTCAAGAAGACGGCGAAGGGGCTGGCCGGCGCGAGTTGGGTGCTGAGCAGACACGGTACGGCCCACCACGAGGTACGCCGGGGCCGAAGGGCGCCCGGCCCGATACCCGGCCCGACGCCGGCCCCGGCATCAGCCCCGGCCCCCGCGCCGACGCCCGGCCCGGCGCCCGGCGCGGATGCCGACAGCCCCGAGGCCCACGCCCTCGCACCGCGACCATCTGCCGGTGAGCGACACGGGCGTACTGCGAGCGTCCCGTAACCCTGCCCTCAGCCACAGTGGCCCGCCCAGCAGGCGCGTTCACCGTATCCGCCGGTAACGGACACGGGCGCCCGGCAAGCGTCCCCCAACCCTGCCCCCAGCCACAGTGATGCGCCCAGCCCACCTGGTCGCCGTGTCCGGCAGTAACGCCCATGAGCGAGCAACGGGGCAGTAGAGGCGTGGGGTGCGGGCGGTGTGCTGAGTGGCGTCAGTCGTTGCCGTCCATGTGCTTGACGCTCCATCACGGCCGGTGAACACTTCCGGGTGTCAGTCGGCGTGCCGTACGCAGGCTTCCCCCCGACCGCGTGGTGACGCCGCGCGTTCCTGTGCCCCACCGGCGCCCTGCCGTACTGACATGCTCGTCGCGGAGGCCGGGCGGGATGCGGGAAGAACACGGCCGTCCGCTTCACCCCGTATGAATACCGTGGCACGTCCGGAAATCTGTGGCCGGGCCATGGGAGAGGTACGCACCCTGCACGGAGGACCGGGGTCCGTTCCCCGGGCAAGGGCCCAAGGAGCCGCAGATGTATTCCAATGGGGACATATTCGTCGGTGAAGTCATCGGCACCGCGATCCTGATTCTCTTCGGCGCGGGCGTCTGCGCCGCCGTCACCCTGCACTACTCCAAGGCGAAATCGGCCGGCTGGGTGGCCATCGCGTTCGGCTGGGGCCTCGGCGTGCTCGCCGGGGCCTACACCTCGGCGCCGCTGTCCGGCGGCCACCTCAACCCGGCCGTCACCCTCGGCTCCGCCATCGCGGGCGGCACGCCCTGGTCGAAGGTGCCGCTGTACATGGCGGCGCAGCTCATCGGGGCGCTCATCGGCGCGGCGCTGACGTGGGGCGTGTACTACGCGCAGTTCGCGGCCAACGCGCAGGAGGACAAGGCCCAGCCGACGCTGGGGATCTTCTCCACCGGGCCGGAGATCCGCAAGCCCGTGGCGAACCTCGTCACCGAGATCATCGCGACGATCGGCCTCGTGCTGCCGATCCTGTTCTTCGGCGAGAACAAGGGCATCGGCATCGGCCCGATCCCCGGCACCGACGGCGGGGTCTACGGCTCGGGGATCAACGTACTGCTCGTCGCACTGCTGGTGGTCGGCATCGGCCTCTCCCTCGGCGGCCCCACCGGGTACGCGATCAACCCGGCCCGTGACCTCGGCCCGCGCATCGCGCACGCGCTCCTGCCCATCCCCAACAAGGGCACGTCGGACTGGAGTTACGCCTGGGTGCCGGTCGCGGGCCCGCTGATCGGCGCGGCGCTCGCCGCCCTGGTGTACAACGCGGCCTTCTGAGACCCAGCCCTCTGGGACCCGGCCTTCCGAAACGCGGCCTTCTGAAACGCGGCCTTCCGGCCTTCTCCGGGCGCGTGGTCCATGACTGCCCTTGTGCGCGGACTTCCGACCGCGCCGTTCCGCCCGCAGCCTTGCGCTGCGGGCACCACCGCTCGCCGACTGCGGTCATCCGACTGAGGAGACGCCATGACGGACAGCACGGACAGTACGCAGAAGTACGTCGCCGCGATCGACCAGGGCACCACCTCCAGCCGTTGCATCATCTTCGACAAGGACGGCGCGATCGTCGCCGTCGACCAGCGTGAGCACCGGCAGATCTTCCCCAAGCCCGGCTGGGTGGAGCACGACGCGACCGAGATCTGGTCCAAGGTGCAGGCCGTCGTGGCGGGCGCGCTCGCGGGGGCCGGGCTGCGTGCCGACCAGCTCAGCGCGCTCGGCATCACCAACCAGCGGGAGACCACGGTCCTGTGGGACCGCAGGACGGGCAAGCCTGTGCACAACGCGATCGTCTGGCAGGACACCAGGACGGCGGCGCTCTGCAACGAACTGGGCGGCGCGGACGGCCAGGACCGGTTCCGTGACGCCACGGGCCTGCCGCTGGCCAGCTACTTCTCGGGGCCGAAGGCGGCCTGGCTGCTGGACAACGTTCCCGGGCTGCGGTCGCGCGCGGAGGCCGGCGAGATCGCGTTCGGCACCATCGACTCCTGGCTGATCTGGAACCTCACCGGCGGCACGGACGGCGGGGTGCACGTCACGGACGTGACCAACGCCGGCCGGACGATGCTGATGAACCTGGCCACCCTCCAGTGGGACCCCGCGATCCTCTCGGCGATGGGCATCCCCGAGGCGGTGCTGCCGGAGATCAGGCCCTCGGCGGAGGTGTACGGCACGGCCGTGGGCCAGCTGGCGGGCGTGCCCGTGGCGTCGGCGCTGGGCGACCAGCAGGCCGCGGTGTTCGGCCAGACCTGCTACGGCGTCGGCGAGGCCAAGAACACCTACGGCACCGGGTCGTTCCTGCTGCTGAACACCGGTAACCGGCCCGTGCCCTCCAAGAGCGGGCTGCTGACCACGATGGGGTACCAGCTGGGCGGCGAGGCCCCGGTGTACTGCCTGGAGGGCTCCATCGCGATCACCGGCGCGCTGGTGCAGTGGTTCCGCGACCAGCTGGGCATCATCAGCTCCGCCGACGAGATCGAGACGCTGGCGGCGAGCGTGGACGACAACGGTGGCGCGTACATCGTCCCGGCGTTCTCCGGGCTGTACGCGCCGTACTGGCGCTCCGACGCGCGTGGTGTGATCACCGGCCTCACCCGCTACGTCACCAAGGCGCACTTGGCGCGTGCCGTGCTGGAGGCGACGAGCTGGCAGACGCGCGAGGTCGTGGACGCGATGTACCAGGACTCCGGGGTGCAGATCACGACGCTGAAGGTGGACGGCGGGATGACCGCCAACAATCTGCTGATGCAGCACCAGGCGGACGTGCTGGGCGTGCCGGTGATCCGCCCGGTGGTCGCGGAGACCACCTGCCTGGGCGCGGCGTACGCGGCGGGCCTGGCCACCGGCGTGTGGCAGGACCTGGACGAGCTGAAGGCGCACTGGAAGCGGGACGCGGAGTGGTCGCCGCGGATGCCGGGCGAGGTCCGGGAGCGGGAGTACGCGCGGTGGCGGAAGGCGGTGGAGCGCAGCTTCGGCTGGCTGGACGAGAACGGCGAGTAGGACCAGTACGCCTTATAGGACCAGTAGGACGTCCTGCGGCGGCCCTGACGGCGCCTGTGGGACCGTCGCGGCCCGTACTCCGGACGGCGGGGTACGGGCCGCACGGCGCCATCCCCACGGCGCCTCCTGGCGTGTCCCGGCGGGCCGCACCGGCCCGCCGGACGGGTCAGGACAGCGCCGGCTCGCGCTGCTCCTCGCTCATGCGCAGCGCGTGCTGCACGACCTCGACGAGTACGTCGCGCGCCGAGCCCTTCTCGCGTGCGTCGCAGTACACGACGCTGACGTCCGGGTCCAGGTCCAGCGCGTCGCGGACGATCTCCGCGGGGTAGCGCTCGGCGCCCTCGAAGCAGTTGACCGCGACGGTGAAGGGGATGCCGCGGCGCTCGAAGTAGTCGATCGCGGCGAAGGAGTCCTCCAGGCGGCGGGTGTCGGCGAGCACCACCGCGCCCAGCGCGCCGGTGGACAGCTCGTCCCACAGGAACCAGAAGCGGTCCTGGCCCGGCGTGCCGAAGAGGTAGAGCACCAGGTCCTCGCGGAGGGTGATCCGCCCGAAGTCCATGGCGACGGTGGTGGTGTGCTTGCCCTCGACGCCCGCGGTGTCGTCGACGGGCCGGCCCGCCTCGCTCAGCTGCTCTTCCGTGCGCAGCGGCTTGATCTCGCTCACCGCGCCGACCAGCGTCGTCTTGCCGACGCCGAAGCCGCCCGCGACCAGGATCTTGAGCGTGACCGGCTCGACGGCTTTCCTGCGGCGTCGCTCAGCGCGCCCGAAGACCATTGACCGCTTCCTCCGTTTTCGGTGGTGCCGCGTCAGCGACGGACCGGCGCACCGTGGCTGATGACAACTGGTGGAGACTGGTGGAGCACGACAACTCCCGGGTAGGAGTGGATCGTTCCGCACCGACTGTACCGACGGCAAGCCCCGGGTCCGGCACCGCCCCTGCCTGATGTGCTCATGATCACTGAGCGTACGGGGCACCGCATACGGACGCGTCTGCCCGGCGGAACGGCCCGCCATTCACCCCAAACCCGCTGGTCAGACATTTACGCAGGTCAGGCGAGGTGGCGTAACTCTGGCGTAATGCCCGGAGAGTACCGTCGACGGCTCCGGAGGACGCGGCAGCGCACGGGGCGGCGCGGAAGGGAGTCAGCCATGCGGGAGACGGCACCACCGGGCGCGGAGGGCGGGGACGACGGGCCCTGGGTGTCCTCCCGGCCCCGCGCCGAGCGCGCCCGGCAACTGGCCGACGTGCTCCGGCAGCGGATCACCAGCGGCGCGTACGAGGACGGCGTGCTGCCCGGTGAACGCGAGTTGGGCGCGCACCTCGGGGCCTCGCGCAACGCCGTCCGTGAGGCGCTGGCACTGCTGCGCAACGAGGGGCTGATCTCCCGCAAGCAGGGCGTGGGCACCACGGTCGTGATGCCCAAGTACGGCCACGGGCTGGACCGGCTGGCGGGCCTGGCGGAGACGCTGACCGGGCACGGCGCGGTCACCAACGAGGTACGGGCGGCCCGCCCGGTCCCGGCTCCCCCGGCGGCCATCGCGGAGCGGCTGGGCCTGGCCCCCGGGGAGGGCGCGGTGTACGTCGAGCGGCTGCGCCGGCTGGGCGGCCTCCCGCTGTCCCTGGACACCACCTACCTCACCGCGGACATCGGGACGCCGCTGCTCGCCTGCGACCTCGCGCACCGCGACCTGTTCGCGCTCATCGAGGAGACCTCCGGGCAGCGCCTGGGCCGGGCCGAGGTGTCGGTGCACGCGGTCAACGCGGGGCCGGACACCGCGGCGCTGCTCGGCGTGGAGGCGGGCGCCGCGGTCTTCGCCATCGAACGGCTCACGCATCTCGCCGACGGCCGCCCCGTGGACGCCGAGTCGCTGCACATCCGCGCGGACCGGCTGGCGCTGCACGCCACGCTGCACCGCGGTCCGGCCCCGAAGGAGGCGCGATGAGCGGCCTGGCGCCCGACACCACGACGCTGGTCCTGCTGGCGCTCTTCGGGCTGGCCGCCGGGGTCGGCATCACGGCCGTGGGCCCCGGTGGAGTACTCGCGACCGTCGGCCTGTTCGTCCTCACGGACCTCTCCCCCGCCCAGGTCGCGGGCACCGCCATCGTCACGCACGTCGCCACCGGGATGCTGGGCACGGCCGCGTACGTGCGCTCCGGTGAGCTGCGGGAGCCGCGCACGCGGCGCACGGCAGGGGTGCTGGCGGGCGCCGCGGTGCTCGGCACCCCGCTCGGCGTACTGGCCAACACCCTCTTCTCCGGACGGGCTTTCGGTCTGCTGCTGGGCGCCTTCGTGGCGCTGGTCGGCGGGCTGGTCTGGTACCGCGAGCGGCGCGCCGCGCCTACGGGGGCCGCGTACCCCAGCGACTGGGTGACGGCCCTCCTGGGGTTCGGCGTCGCGGTGGCGAGCGGGGTGTTCGGGGTCGGCGGGCCGATGCTGACCGTGCCGCTGCTGGTCGCGCTGCGGATGCCGGTACTGGCCGCGCTGGCCGTCGCGCAGGTCCAGTCGGTGGTGATCGCCACGGCGGGGACGCTCGGCTATGTGGCGCACGGCGCGGTGGACTGGCCGCTGGCGGCGCTCGTCGGCGTACCGGAGCTCGCGGGCGTGCTGATCGGCTGGCGCATCGCCCGCGCGCTCCCCTCGCGCACCCTCAAGACCGGCCTTGTACTGGCCCTCTTCGCACTGGCGCCGTACTTGGCGCTCTACGGGGGCTGAGGACGTGCCCCATACGGGGGCCGAGGGCCTGCGCTCCTACAGGGGCTGGGGGCCTGCCCCCATACGGGAGCTGGGGACGTGCTCGCCTACAGGGGCCGAGGGCCTGTTCTCCTACGGAGACCGGGAGGCCTGCTCCCGTATGGCGGCGCAGGCTCTCAGAGGGCGCGCAGGCCGTTGATGACCTCGCGCAGGATGTCCTCGTCCGGGAGTTCGGCGGGCGGCACGGGACGGGTGACCCGGACCAGCTCAGCGTCGAGCAGGTCGCCGATGAACACCCGGACCACGCCGACCGGCAGGTCCAGCTCGGCGGCCAGTTCGGCCACGGAGAGCGGGGCCTCCCGGGTGAGGTCGACGATGTCGAGGTGTTCGGGCGACAGCGACTGGTCGGTGACCGGTTCGTCGGCCCGGCTCTCCGCGATCACCTGCGCGATCAGGTCCAGCCGGGCGACGGCCGCGCTGGCGGTGCGGCCGCGGGTCATGGCGTACGGACGGACGACCGGGCCCGCCTCGTCGTCGAACCACCGGGCCGGGCCCGCTGCGGGCCCGGCCTGATCTTTTCGGTTCATGCGGTCACCGTCGTCATCCTCAACTGGGCCCGCCGGTCCTGGGAGCCGTCCCCAGGTGCGTACCCACCCGCTTGACCAGCAGCGTCATCTCGTACGCGATCAGGCCGACATCGGAGTCGGCGTCGGCGAGCACGGCCAGGCAGCTGCCGTCGCCGGCGGCGCTGACGAACAGGAACGCCTCGTCCAGCTCGACCATGGTCTGCCGCACCTGGCCCGCGTCGAAGTGCCGGCCGACGCCCTTGGCCAGGCTGTGGAACCCGGAGGCGACCGCGGCCAGGTGCTCGGCGTCCTCCCGGGGCAGGTCGGCGGAGGCGCCGGTGGCCAGGCCGTCGCTGGAGAGGATGAGCGCCTCGCGGATGGAGCCCACCCGGCCGACCAGCTCGTCGAGCAGCCAGCCCAGTTCGCCCGTGCCCTTCGCTGCGGTCCCGGCTGCTGTTGCCTTCGGTGCGGTCATCGACCGTCCCCTCCCATGTTCTTTCTCGGTGCTGTGGCGCTGCCGTCTTCGCCGGATTCGCGCCGGCCGCGCTGCCAGCCGCGCTGGAGCGAGGCCATGCGCGACCGTACGTCCTCGGCGTCGCGGTCGGCCGCGGGGTCCGCGGCCTCGGTCGCCGGGCCGGACTGCCGGCCGGACGACGTCTTGAGCTGGGGGGCGAGGCTGGCCTGCCGTACCCGCCGGGGCAGACCGGGCACCGTCCGCGCGGGCGGCGCCTCTTCAGCGGACGGCGCCTCTGCGGGGGACGGCACGTCTGCGCGGGGCGCCACCTTCCCGGCGGGCGCCACCTTGTCGACGGACGACGCCCGCTCGGCGGACGGGGTCCTTTCCGCAGACGGGGCCGCTTCCGCGGGCCGTTCGGCGCCGCGCGTCCCCGCGGCCGGCCCGTCGGCGTCCTCCACCGCGCGGCCGTGGTCGCTGACCAGGACCGGGGAGCGGCGGCGGCGCGGCAGCGGCGCGGGGCCACCGCCCGGGGGCGGGTCGCCGGCCGGCCGGTGCTCCACGCGCTCGGCGGGCACCGGGCCGGTCGGCAGCGCGGGGCGGCCGTCCTCGGTACGGCGCTGTCTCCGGGGCCCGCGGAAGACGCTCTCGTCCTCCTCCTCAGCGGCCCGCTCCGCCGCGGCGTCCGGTGCGCCGCGCTCCGGCAGTGCCACCGGCACCTGGGCGAGCGCCGCCAGGGCCCCGCCGCGTGCCGCCTCGGCCGACACGGGACGCTTCACCGAGCCGGTGTCCTCGCCACGGCCGCCCTCGGTGCGCCCGTCGGCGCTCTCGGTCAGCAGCGTGCCGGGGATGAAGACGACCGCGGTGGTCCCGCCGAACGGGGAGGGCTGCAGCGAGACGCGTACGCCCTGCCGCTGGGCCAGCCGGCTGACCACGAACAGGCCGAGCCGGTCGGTGTCGGACAGCTCGAACTCGGGGGTCTCGGCGAGCCGCAGGTTGGCGTCCAGGAGCGCGTCGGGCGCCATGCCCAGCCCCCGGTCGTGGATCTCCAGGGTGAAGCCGTTGGCGACCCGCTCGCCGACCACCTGCACGGCGGTGTGCGGCGGCGAGAAGACGGTGGCGTTCTCCAGGAGTTCGGCGATGAGGTGGGTGAGGTCCGAGACGGCCGGGCCCTCCACCGCGAGCCGCGGCAGCCGGCGCACCTCGATGCGCTCGTAGTCCTCGACCTCGGAGACCGCGGCCCGCACGACGTCCATGAGCTGGATGGGCTTGCGCCACTGCCGGGACGGCGCGGCGCCGGAGAGGATGACCAGGCCCTCGGCGTGCCGCCGCATACGGGTGGTGAGGTGGTCCAGGCGGAAGAGGTCGGCCAGCTCGTCGGTGTCCTCCGTACGGCGCTCCATGGCGTCCAGGAGGGTGAGCTGACGGTGCAGCAGGACCTGGCTGCGGCGGGCGAGGTTCACGAAGACCTCGGAGACGCCGCGGCGCATGTCGGCCTGCTTGACGGCGGCCTCCAGCGCGGCCCGCTGGAGGGTGTTGAGCGCCTGGGCGACCTGGCCCATCTCGTCCTGGGTGAACTGCAGCCGCGGCGCCTCGGTCTCCACGTCGACGTGTTCGCCCGCGGCGAGGCGGCGCATGACGCTGGGCAGCCGTACGCCGGACACCTCGTGCGCGTCCTTGCGGAGCCTGCTGAGGTCCTTCACGTGCCGGCGGCCGAGCCGGAAGGAGACGATGATCGAGGCGAGCAGGGCGACGAAGCCGAGGACGCCGGCGAACGCGGCCCTGGCGAGCACGGTCATCGCGGCGGGCTGCACCCGGTCCTCGAAGCGGCCGCCCGCTTCCTTGTTGATCCGGTCCAGGTCGCCGAGGACCTGTCGCGCGGTGTCGTGCCAGCGTTCGGCGTTGATGGCTTCGGTAGCGCCGGACGGCCCCGCCGCGATCACCGCGTCCTCGAAGGACTCCAGTTCGCGCGGCTTGGCGTCGTTCCAGTAGTCCTCGTACACGGCACGCTCGGCGGCGGGCAGCGCGGTGAGGCTGGTCTCGTACAGGACCTTGCGCTCGGCCACCCGGTCGGAGAAGTCGCGCAGTTCGCGCGGGGACATCGAGCCGGACACCAGCGCGGCGCTGAGCACCGCGTCCTCCCGGGAGAGCGACTCGCGCCCGCGGGTGAGCGCCACCAGCGCGCCGCCCTGCTTGGAGATGTCCGGGTCGGGCAGGAAGTGCATGCTGCCCAGGAAGTCGTAGCAGGGGTCGACCAGGGCGTTGTACTGGTCGAACGCCTCGCGGCGGGTGAGGGTGTTGTTCTCCACCTGGTCGCGCAGCTCGTCCAGGTGCGCGAACGCCTTGACGGCGGTCTCCAGCCGCGAGCCCGCGCCGCCGAGGAGGTCCTCGCGCACGTCGGAGCCCTTGGCGTTGGCCCGCAGCCGGGCCACGGCCCGGTCGGTGGCGAGGGTCTGCCGGCGCAGGTCGGTCAGCGAGCCCGCGATCCGCGGGTCGGCGAGGTAGACCAGGGTGGCGCGACGTTCCTTCTGCAGGGCCTGTACCGCGTCCTCGGCCGGGTAGCCGACCTTGTCGACGACGACCGCGACCTTCAGCAACTGGCGTGCCTCGGTGCCGGTGACGTACGTGGCGAAGGCCCACATGGCAGTCAGGGACACCAGAGGTACGAGCAGCAACGCCACGATCTTCCGGCGGATGGACTTCCCGCGAAAGCGCATGGCCTCCCCTACGTCAACCCCGGCCCGCGGGGATGGTGTTCCGTCAACAAACGGCGCGAGCCTACTACTGTCGGGGGGTCAACTCGAAGAGCTGTCCGACGGACCGGCCCGCAGGTCAGGACCGGATGGCCGTCCTTGTCCGGCGATTCCCGGACAACACGCCCGTCCGTGTGGTCTCCACCACCCCACTCGTATCCCCTTCCGGGCCACGACTGTTGGCCGGAAAGAACCGGCCCCCGCCGTCGGGGCGGCGCCGGCGGTAGGCGACCATGAGTCCCGGGTAACGGCGCACGGCGGCATGTACCGGAGGAAATCCGGGCAGTCACCGAACAGCCGGACAGGCGGGGAAAGTACGGGGAGAGTGACGGCTTCATGGACCTCGGCAGAGACGGCGCGCTGTGGCAGGAAGAGCCGTCCCCCCGCCCCCGTATGCCCGATCCGGTGCGCACCGCCGCGGTGCGGGCCGTCATCATCGTGGCGGTGACGCTCGTCCAGGCCATGGTGGCCTTCCTCAGTACGCTCGCCGGGTCCTGGCTCGCCTTTCCCGCGGTGCTCAGTACGGTCGCCTCGACCGTGGTCGCGACCTGGGGCGTACTGGACGTCTGGGTGACCCGGCAGGTGTGGATCCAGCGGCACGGCGTGGAGTCGCGCCCCAGCAGCACGGCCAGGGCGCTGCGCCGGGAGCGGCGACGCGCACGCCGGCAGGAACGGCGCTCGGCCGCCGCCTGACGTCCACCTGACTGCCGCCCGACTGCCGCTTCACCGGCGACCGAGCTCCTCCTTTACCGGCACCGGCCCCCTTTCCGGAGGCCCGGACTCCGAAAAGCTGCGAGTAGCATCTGGCCCCCTTGGCACTGATCGGTATGATGGCGTTGCTTCATACGCATCGCACCGCGCGATGCGCAACAGCAGACCGCGCAACAGACCGAGATCCGGGAGCGGATCACGACGGGCTCCCGACGACTGGCCCCCAGGGCCGCCGGGCGGTGACGCACAGACCCATGCCGAAGACGACCGACACGAGCGCCAACGAGACCACCGAGGAAACCGGCGACAGCACACGCGGCGGTGCCGGCTCCGTCCAGTCCGTGGACCGGGCGGTGAGCGTGCTGGAGATCCTGGCCCGGCTGGGTGAGGCGAAGGTGACCGAGCTGGCCGAGGAGCTGGGCGTCCACAAGTCCACCGCCTTCCGCATCCTCGGCGTCCTGGAGAACCGCGGGCTGGTCGAGCAGGAGGGCGAGCGCGGCAAGTACTACCTGGGCGCGGGCGTGCTGCGGCTGGCGGGCGCCGCCGCGATCCGGCTGGACATCTCCCAGGAGGGCGCCCCGGTCTGCCGCGCGCTGGCGGAGGACACCGGCGAGACCGCCAACATCGCGGTACTGGACGGCGACGCGGCGGTCAACATCATGCAGGCGCGCGGCGGGGCCGCGGTCACCGCGTACAACTGGCTGGGCCGGCGCACGCCGTTGCACGCCACCGCGAGCGGCAAGGTGCTGCTCGCGCACCTGCCGCGGGAGCGCCGCGACGGCCTGCTGACCCGCTCGCTGCCCCGCTTCACCGAGCACACCCTCACCGCCGCGGCCCTGCGTCCGCAGCTGGCCGAGGCGCTGGAGCTCGGTTACGCCTGCACGGCCGAGGAGTTGGAGGTCGGCCTGAACGCCGTGGCCGCGCCGGTACGGGCGCACGACGGCGCGGTGATCGGCGCGATCGGCGTGTCGGGGCCCGCGTACCGCATGGAGCGGGAACTGCTGCCGGAGCTCGCCGAGCGGGCAGCGAAGGCGGCGGCCGAACTCTCCCGTGCCATGGGCTTCGCGGCCTGACGAGCGGCCTCGGAAACAGGCCGAGAAACGGACCGGGAAACAGGCCAGGAATCAGGCCGGGAAACGGGCTGCGCGCGGGTCGCCGAACCCTCTTGACGGATCGCCGTCCAAATCCCAGCATGTCTCCTATGGTGCAACAGGCCGCACGATAGGCAACAAGTAACGGCATCTGTCCACCACCGAGTACCGGCACCTACCCTCCGCCGCCGCAGGCGCTGTCGAGGAGTGAAGACATGCCGCACGAAGCCCGCGCCGTCATCGCCGTGAAGAAGGGGGCGCCGGTCGAGGTCCTGCCGGTCCTGGTGCCCGACCCAGGTCCCGGGGAAGTGCTCGTACAGATCCAGGCGTGCGGCGTGTGCCCCACCGACCTGCGCCATCGGGACGGCGCCGCCGGTGCGGACTTCCCGTATCTGCTCGGCCACGAGGCGGCCGGCATCGTCGAGGCGACCGGCCCGGGCTGCGGCGAACTCGCCCCCGGCGACTACGTGGTGCTCGCCTGGCGGGCCCCCTGCGGCACCTGCCGTTCCTGCCACCGCGGCCGCCCCTGGTACTGCTTCGCCTCCCGCACCGCGCAGGGCACGACGACCCTGCTCGACGGCACCCCGCTCACACCGGCGCTCGGCATCGGCGCCTTTGCCGAAAAGGCGCTGGTCCACGCGGGCCAGGCGGTGAAGGTCGACCCGTCGGCCCGGCCCGAGGCCGCCGGGCTGATCGGCTGCGGGGTGATGACCGGGTACGGCGCGGCGGTGCACACGGGGCGGGTGGGCAACGGCGACACCGTGGCCGTCATCGGCTGCGGCGGGGTGGGCAACGCCGCGATCGCCAGCGCCTCGCTGGCCGGCGCCCGCCGGGTGATCGCGGTGGACGTGGACGCCCGCAAACTGGACGCCGCCGAACGCTTCGGCGCCACCGACACCGTCAACTCCCGCTGGACCGACCCCGTAGCGGCGGTCCGCTCGCTGACCGGCGGCCACGGCACGGACGTCGTGATCGACGCGGTCGGCACCCCGGAGACCTTCCGTCAGGCCCTCGACATGCGCGACCTGGCCGGCGTCCTGGTCCAGGCCGGCATCCCCGACCGCGACCAGCACGTCGACCTCCCGCTGCACGACCTCTTCTCCCGCGGCGGCGCCCTCAAGGTCTCCTGGTACGGCGACTGCCTGCCCAGCCGCGACTTCCCCGTCCTGATCGACCTCCACCTCCGCGGCAAACTCGACCTGGAAGCCTTCGTCTCGGAGACCGTCCCCCTGGACGACGTGGAGAGCGCCTTCGGCCGGCTGCAACGGGGTGAAGTACTGCGGTCGGTGGCGGTGTTGTGAGCCACCGCCACCGGGCTACTCCTGGCTGCTCTCCGGCCCCGGCCCCCGCTCCGGCTCCGGCTCCGGCTCCGGCGCCGGCTCCTCCGGTCGCTTGAACATCCGGGTCGCCGTGATCTCGCCGTGGATCGTCTCCGACTCGGGCCGCTGCTGCGGCAGGCCGGGACGCAGGTGCTCCTCGACGCTGATGTACTTCAGACCGGCGCGCAGGTCCGCGTCGTTCCGCAGGCGGATGACCAGCGGGAACTCGGCGAGTGCCGTGGTGTCGAACAGGCCCGTGGTGTAGAGGAGCTGGACGCCGAGCGCGTCGGCGACGGCCCGCTGGAGCTCCAGCAGGTACGTGGCGTTGGCGCGGCCGATGGGGTTGTCCAGGAACAGCGTGCCGGCGTGCCGCTCCTTGTCACGGCCGCGGTCGTTGCTGCGCAGCGCCGCCATCGTGCAGTACAGCGCGATGGCGGCCGTGAGCAGCTGGCCGCCGGAGAAGACGTCGCCCATCTGCCCGACGGGGACCCGCTCGGCGCGCAGTACGGCGTCCGGCTTGAGGATCTCCACGGCCACGCCACGCGGCTGGAGCGCGGCGGCGACTCCCCGCAGCAGCAGGGACATGCCGTCCCGGCGCAGGTCGCTGTTGCGCTTGACGGCCGCGCGGGTCGCCTCGTCGATGACCTCGCCGAGCCGCTCGGTGAGCGTGGCCTGGTCCGGGTCGTCGAAGCGGATGCGCAGGAACTCCTGGCCCGACCACTCCCCCAGCCCCTCGGGCAGCCGGGACAGCCGCTGCGCCGAACGCAGCGTGGCCAGCGAGGACTCCACCAGGCCGCGCAGCCGGTCGACGATGCTGCCGCGGTTGCGCTCCAGCTGCGTCAGCTCGTCGGTCAGGACGCGCAGGCGGGGTGCGAACGCGTCGGCCCACTTGGCGGCGTGGTCCGGGAGCGCGGACGCGGGCAGCTCGCGGATCTGCTGCCGGGCCGGGGTCTTGACCATTTCGTACTTGGTGGAGTTGGCGTGCCGTACGAGGATGTCGCTCGCCTCGCGGACCGCCGAGTCGGCCGAGGAGAGGTCGCTCGCGCAGCCGCGCAGCGAACGCCGGGCCTCGGCGGCGGCCTGCCGGGCCTCCTCCAGGCGGCCCCGGTACGGCTCGGGCGCTTCCTGGTCCTCCTCGGGGCCGTTGTCGCGCAGGATGTCGCGCAGCATCGCGGCGGTCTCGTCGAAGCCGCCGGCCGCGTCCTCGGCGGCGCGGTGGCCGCGCAGCAGCTCGGCGTGGGTGGCGCGGGCGGTCTCCAGCGCGTCGGTGGCGGTGGCCAGCTCGGTGTTGGCGCTGCGAAGCAGCTCCTTGGCGCGCTCGGCGTCGGCCGGGACCAGCTCCTCGGGCAGCTCGGTGTGCGCCTCGACGCCTTCCGGCGGCGCCAGCCGCTCCGCCTCGCCGCGCAGCCGGCCCAGGTGCTCGCTGGCCGCCGAGGCCCGCGACTCCAGCATGGCGACCAGCTCCTCCGCGCGGGCCGCCGCGGCCTGCCGGGACGGGCCGTCGGCCGCGTCCGGGCTCTGCAGCAGCTGCTCGGCGCGGGACCGCACCTTGTTGGTCAGCCGGTCCAGCTCCCTGCGGGCCGCGGACTCGTCGCCCTCGGCGCGGGCCTGCTCGGCACGCAGGTCGGCGCCGACGCCGACCTTCTCGTACAGCTGGGACGCCGCACGGTACGCCTCGCGCAGGGTGGGCAGCGAGGACTCCGGCGGGGCTTCCTCCTCGCCCAGGTCGTCCGGCACGCCGGCGATCTCGGCGCGCTCGGCGCGCAGCGCGCGGGCGGTGCGGCGGGCGTCGTCGGCGGCGCGCTGGGCGGCGCGCCGGTCCTCGTCGGCGGCGCGGGCCCGGTCGACGCACTCCTCGGCGCGCGCTTCGTACTCCGCGCCCTCGTCGGCCAGTTCACGCAGCTTGCTCTGCCAGGCGGCGCGCTCGCGGAGCCGGTAGGCGAGCCCGGCCAGCGCGTCGGCGACCCGGCGGGCGCGCTGCGCGGCCTCGCCCCGCTCCTCACGGACGCGCGCGGCCTCGGCCGCCGCCTCGTCCGCCTCGGCCCGTACCGTACGGGACTCCGCCAGCTCCTCGGCGGCGGCGTCGGCCGTCGTACGGGTCTCCTCGGCCGCGGCCGCCAGCTCGGCGAGCCGGCCGGCCGGGCAGCCCGTACGCCAGGAGGCCAGCCGGGCGGCGAGCGCGCGGTCGGCGGAGAGCCGGGCCGCGAGCTGCCGGATCTCCTCGTCGCGGGCCGCGGCCCGGGCACGCAGCGCCTGCCGCTCCTCGTCGGCGGCCGACTCGTCGTGCATCGCCGGGTTCGGCGGGACGAGGAAGACGCCGGTGTCCTGGGCGTCCGGCGACGGGGTGGGCGCGAGCAGGGCCGCCGCCGTACCGACGGCGACGGCCGAGCGCGGCAGCAGGGCCGCCTGCGCCAGCACGTCGCGGGCGCGCGCGTGGGTGTCGGGATCGGTGATGATCACGCCGTCGACCAGCTCGGGCCGGGCGGCCAGCACGCGGGCGTGGTCGACGGGGTCGACGGCCTGGGCGAGGTAGCGCCAGCCGGGCAGGGCGGGGACGCCGTGCTCACCCAAGTACTCGACGGCCGCCAGGACATCGGGGCCGGGCGGCAGCAGTCCGCCGTCGCCCAGCGCGCCGAGGATGCGCGAGTCGTCGGCGGCGGCGGTCCGCATCTCGAACAGCTGCCGCTCGGCGGAGCTGACGCCGTCGTCGAGCAGCTCCTGCAGCGCGTCGGCGTTCCGGTCGACGTCTTCGGCGGAGAGGGGGCCGGACGAGCCCGCGGGGCGGGCGGGAACGGCGGTCCGGCCGCGCGCGTCGGCCGGGCTTTCGCCCTCGTCGTCGGGGCAGGCTTCGTCATCGGCGGGCGGAGCCTCGGCGGCATCTTCCGGGGCAGCGGCGTCCGGCACCTCGTCGACCGCCTCGGCCCACTCGCCCTCGGCCGGCTCGCCCTCGGGCGCGTCCGCCGCTGCGGCACCGTCCGCCGCATCGGAGTCGATCCGCGCCGAGACCTCGTCCCGGGAGCCGGACTCGGCGGCATACGTGCCGTGTCCCCCGGCGGGCCGGGCCTCGGCCTCGGGGGACTCCTCGTCGGCCGAGGTCCCGAGCCCCACGACGCCGGACGCCCAGGAGCCGTTCCGTACGGACATCGCGTCCCCGGTGGCGGACGTGGCCTCTTCAGGGGCCGCAGGGCGCGCCTCTACAGGGGCGCCGCTTCCCATAACGGGACCTGCGAAGTACCCGTCGTCCGGCTCGGCGTCGTCCGTGCCCTCGGCGGGCGCCGCCGCCTCGCCGTCGTCGACGCGGACCGTCACCTGGAGCGGCTGCCGGGACTCCGCGGCGAGCGGGCGGCCGCCGCGCTGCCCTGGTACGCCCGGAACCGCCGCGGGCGTACCCGTGGCCGACTCCATGCCCAGCAGCTCCGCGAGGCGCGGCTCGGCGCCGATGGACTCGGCGGCGCGGCGCTCCGCGTCGTACGCGCGCTCCGCCGCGAGCGCGCGGAGGACGCCGC
>NZ_JBEPFC010000146.1:0-18159 GCF_040301705.1 Streptomyces sp. NPDC000151
CGGGAGGCCGGGCGGCGGGGCGGCGCCGGGCGGGCCCTGCGCCACCACGGTCACGCGCGGCCCCGGGGTGGCGTCCGTCGCGTACGAGTGCGCGTCCTGCGGGCGCAGGCCCGCGTCCACGACCCGGTAGCAGGCATGCGCGGCGCCGGCCAGGCGGGCCGGGTCGTGGTCGACGAACACGACGGTGCCGCCGGCCGCGACGCGCTCGGCCACGGCGCGGTCGAGCGTGCCGCGCGCCGTGCCGTCCAGGCCGGTCCACGCCTCGTCCAGGACGAGCAGTTCGGGCTCGGCCAGCAGCGCCTGTACGACGGCGACCTTCTGGCTGGTGCCCTTGGAGAGCTCGGCGAGCGGCGTACGGGCGTGCCCCGCCGCCCCGAAGCGCTCCAGCCACTCGGTGGCCCGGCGGGCCGGCGCGGCACCGCGCAGCCCGTGGACGCGCCCGAGATGGCCGAGGTACTCCAGGGCCGTGAAGGGCAGGGCGGCGGGGAAGCGCTCCGGTACGTACGCGGCGCGCGGGCGTCCTGTGACGCGGCCCGTACTCGGTGCGTCGATCCCGGCGAGCATCCGGAGCAGCGTGGACTTGCCGCTGCCGTTCGTGCCCTCGATGCGCAGCAGGGACGCGCGCGGCACTTCGAGGTCGACGTGACGCAGCACCCAGGGGCCGCGCAGCCCGTAACGCCGCCCCACGTTGCGCAGCTTCATGCCCGTACCTTGTGCAGCTTCATCCCGGTGTTCGCCTTCGTGCCGGTGTCCGACTCAGTGCCCGGTCCCGCGCCTCAGCCGTTCGACGCCTGGCTGGGCTTGGCCTCGCTGGGCCGTACGATCACGAATCCCTCGCCGTCCAGGCGCAGCTGGACGGCCTCGCCCGAGCCGCCGCGGATCATCGACCCGACGCTCTGCGAGCGGTGCAGCGAGGTCTTCAGGGCGGCGCTCCAGCCGACCACCGCGTCGGTGTCCACGAAGACCGGCAGCTGCGGGCTGACGGGGATGACGATCGGGTTGCCCTCGCACATCACGCCGAGCTGGCCGTGCCCGGTGAACACGGAGTTGAAGAGCCCGCCGCCGGTCATTCCGGCGCCCTTCACGACCTTTATCTCGTAGGACAGCGTGGCGTCGAAGCACAGGATGTTGCGGCCGTTGAGGGTGATGCTGTCTCCGGGGGCGAGGTCGACGATGAAGCAGTTCTGTGCCTCGTGCGCGAACCACACCTCCCCCTGGCCGCGCACGGCCATCAGAGCCAGCCCCTCACCCGTGACCGCGCGCTTGAGGAACTTGCCCACCCCCTGGCCCTGCTTCTCGAACTGCAGGTTGCCGCGGAAGGCGACCATCGAGCCCTGGCGCGCGTAGCACTCGCCGTCCACCACGTACTTGACCGACTTGGCGTTCTGGAGGGTCATGCCCGGGGCGGTGGCCGCGGTGACCAAGTTCTCGGACGAGAAGAGTTCGCTCTGCATGGTGAGGATGATCGCCCGGAACGTTCCCCTCCGCCAAGGAGGCCCGGCAGACGGCTCCGCGCCGGGGATTGTCAGTGCCTGCTGGCAGACTGAAACCGTGAGCAGCACCGAGACCCACAGCACCGGTAATACCGAGACCGACCGCGACACGGCACCGCAGTTCGTGCTGCCGCTGGTCGTCCGGATGGAGAAGGCCGCACCGCCGGCGCGTACGGACGCGCTGGAGACGGCGGCGCGGGCGGTCCTCGTGCTGCTCTCGGACACGCGCTCGCTGGACGAGGGCGAGTGGGCCGCGGCCGTGCGGGACTGGCAGGACGCCCGCATCCGCAAGGTCGTACGGCGGGCCCGGGGCGCGGAGTGGCGCCGCGCGACGGAGCTGCCGGGCATCACGGTCACCGGCGATTCCGCCGAGGTGCGGGTCTTCCCGCCGGTGCCACTGGACGGCTGGCCCAAGGAGCTGGCCAAGCTCCAGGTGTCGGGTACGGAGCTGGACGACCCGGAGCCGCCGGGTGCGCCCGACGCGGCGGGGCCCGTGCTCTGGCTGAGCCCGGAGCTGGAGATGTCGGCGGGCAAGGCGATGGCCCAGGCGGGCCACGGCGCGCAGCTTGCATGGTGGGAGCTGTCCGGGCCCGAGCGCGCCGCCTGGCAGGCGGCCGGCTTCCCGCTGTCGGTGCGCACGGCGGAGCCGGACCGGTGGGCGGAGCTGACCCGCAGCGGCCTGCCCGTCGTCCGCGACGCGGGGTTCACGGAGATCGCCCCGGGTTCCTGCACGGTCGTCGCCGATCACCCGGCGCTGCGGTAGCCGCGGCGGACGGGACGGAAGGGGGGCGGAAGGGGGCGGATGAGGGACCGAACCGAGCGATGAGGCCACCCGGCCCCAGGCCCCGTTCCCCGTGATGGGCAGGCCTCAAACCCCCTGCCACGTGCGGCGGTTCCGGGCGACGGTGTGGACGCGGTCGGCGGTCGCGGGGGTCAGTACGCCGCCGATGGCGCCGAGCGCGGTGACCGCCTGCGCGCCGGCCACGAGGCGTACGTCCGCGTCGTCGCCCTTCGTCTCCGCGTCGCCAGGAGCCTCCGGCCCGGGCTGCTCCGGCAGCCGCTCTATGTGGCGCGGGCCGACGAGGACCAGTACGGGACGGGCGGGCACCGGGAAACCGCAGCCGCGGCTCAGGGCGTACGTCGCGCGCTCGGCGCGCTGCCGGCTCCGGCGCACGTACGGCTGCGGGCGCCGGCCGCGCCCCGGGCGCACGTCGGTGGCGTCGGCCCGTACGCGCGCGGCACGCACGTACTCCGTGGCGAGGCAGAAGACCCCGCCCGGCCCGATGAGCAGGTGGCTGATCTCGCTGCCGGGCGGCAGCGGCAGGGAGTGCAGCACGTGCCAGCCGCCGCGGCCCAGCCGCTCCAGCTCCGCGCCCACCGCGCACTCCGCGGCGAGCCGGCGCCGCCACTCGTCCTGTACGGGCCGCCGGCCCAGGAGCCGGGCCGCGAGGAGCGCGGGGCCGTCGAGGGGGTGAGCGGCCAGGTGGGTGCGGAGCACTTCCCCGGGGCGGTTCGGTGCGAGATCGTCGTCCGGCGGCAGAAAGAGCCGGTCGGGGTCGTCCGGCGGCAGGGAGAACCGGTCCGGGTCGTCCGGCGGCAGGAAGAACCGGTCCGGGTCGTCCGACGTCGGTTCCACGGACATCACCCCTCGCGCCCTCGTGCACCCCTCGCGCACCCCTCGCGGGACTCGCCTCCGGCGGGAGACCGCCGCGGCGCCGGATCCCGCCCCTCCCCCCATGGGACCAAGAGCCTGCGGCCCGGGCAAGAGCGAGTGAAGGTACGCAGAAGGAGCCGGTGAACGTCCACACAGGGGTGGGAACAGGCGTCCGGTCGTGGTACATCGTGATGATGCCGATGTCGACGTTGAAGGAAGCGGACCTCGCGGATCCGTCCCGGCTCGAAGCCGCCCTGCGCGCCAACCTCGCGGCCTTCGAACGGCGCGAGATCGCCGTGCCCGAGGGCGTGCGCCGCGCCGCTGTGTGCCTCACCGTGCTCCCGTACCGCGACGAGCCGCACGTCCTGGTGATCAAGCGGGCGCCGCGCGGCCGCAACGCCGGGCAGTGGGCGCTCCCCGGCGGCCGCCTGGACGAGGGCGAGACGGCGGAGGCGGCCGCGCTGCGGGAGCTGGCCGAGGAGACCTCGGTCGACGCCGGCCCCGAGGAGATCGCCGGGTACCTGGACGACTTCCGTACCGACTCCGGGTTCATCATCACGCCGCTGGTCGTCGTCCCACGCGGGCCGGCGCTGCCGCGGCCGGCCCCGGACGAGGTCCAGTCGGTGCACCACGTACCGCTGCGGCGGCTGCGGGAGCCGGACCTGCCGCGGTGGGTGACGGCCCCGGACGGCGGGCCGCTGCTGCAGATGCCGCTGCGCCCGGGGATGGTGATCCACGCGCCGACCGGTGCGCTGCTGTGGCAGTTCCGGGAGGTGGCCCTGCTCGGCCGCCCGACCCGGGTCGACACGGTGACCCAGCCGGAGTTCACCCGCCGGTAGCCGGGACCGGGCCGGACGCCCGGCGACGCAGACCGGAGGCCCCGCAGGACGAGCCGGGGCCCCGCAGCACGAGCCAGGGCCCCCGCAGCACGAGCCGGACGCAGAACCAGCCGGACACCCCGCGGCCGTCGTGGAGTCCGCCGGAGCACGTACCGTTCTTTACATGCTCACCTCACTCCTCGGCTTCACGGTCGTCGCCGCCCTGCTGACCGTCTCCCCCGGTCCGGACTTCGCGGTCGTGCTGCGCACCGCGCTCGGCTCGGGGCGGCGCGCCGCGCTGTGTTCCGCGCTCGGCATCGCGGCGGGCTGCTTCGTGTGGGGGCTGGCGGGCGCGGCCGGGCTGACGGCGATGCTGTCGGCGTCCCGGGTCGCGTACGACGGGCTGCGGATCGCGGGCGCCGCGTACCTGATGTGGCTCGGCTTCCAGGCGCTGCGCAGCGCGCGGCGCACCGCCACGGCGACCGCCGGGAGCAGCACGGCAGACGGCACGGTGGACAGCGCGGCGGCCCCCGAGGAACCGCAGACCCCGTGGCGCGCCTTCCGCACCGGGCTGCTGACGAACGTGCTCAACCCGAAGGTCGGCGTGGTGTACATGTCGCTGCTGCCGCAGTTCATCCCGCACGGCGCGCCGGTCGTGGCGACCACCCTGATGCTCGTCGCCGTCCACGCCGTACTGGGCGTCGTCTGGCTCGGCAGCGTCACCCTCGCCGTGCACCGCGCGCGGGCCGTCTTCCGCAGGCCGCGCGTCCGCCGCCGCCTCGAACAGCTCACCGGCACCGTCCTCTTCGGGCTCGGCGCCGCGGTGGCCGCCGAGACGGCCCGCTGACGCCGCGCCGGCGGCACCGGCCCCCCGTACGCTGCGGAAAGACGCGCAAAGACGGGGAAAAGCTCAGATCCGGCTCTGAACCCGGTCCGCCGATGGTTCGTCCTCCGCAGAGGGGTGATGAGTACGGAATACGCGGAGTCGGGAGTGGAGGGGGACCATGCAGCAGCCAGGGCACACCGGCCACCGGGGGCAGCAGCCAGGGCGCACCGGCCACCGGGGGCAGCAGCCGGGGCGTACGGACCACCGGGAGCGGCGGGCACGCCAGGTGCGGCTGGGTACCGGCATCGGCTGGCGGCCGGAGATCGCCGACGGCATCGCGCGGCTGCCCGGCATCGACTGGGTCGAGGTCGTCGCGGAGAACATCTGCCCCGGCCATCTGCCGCCCGCCCTGGAAGCGCTGCGCGCCCGCGGCACGACCGTCGTGCCGCACGGCGTCTCGCTCGGGCTGGGCGGCGCCGAGCGGCCGGACGCCGGACGGCTGGCCGCGCTGGCCGAGCGCGCCGAGGCGCTCGCCGCGCCCCTCGTCACCGAGCACATCGCCTTCGTACGGGCCGGGGGCGAGCCGACCGGCGGCCCGCGCATGGAGGCGGGGCATCTGCTGCCCGTACCGCGGACGTACGACGCGCTGGACGTGCTGTGCGAGAACGTACGCATCGCGCAGGACGCGCTGCCGGTACCGCTGGCGCTGGAGAACATCGCGGCGCTGGTCAACTGGCCGGGCGAGGAGCTGACCGAGGGACAGTTCCTCGCCGAACTCGTGGAGCGGACCGGCGTACGGCTGCTGATCGACGTGGCGAACCTGCACACCAACCACGTCAACCGGGGCGAGGACCCGGCGGCCGCGCTCGCCGCGCTGCCGGTGGAGGCGATCGCGTACGTCCACGTCGCGGGCGGTTTCGAGCGGGACGGGGTGTGGCACGACAGCCACGCCCACCCCGTGACGCAGCCGGTCCTGGACGTACTGGCCGAGCTGTGCGCCCGCGTCGGCCCGCCCGGCGTCCTCCTCGAACGCGACGAGAACTTCCCGGCGGCGGAGGAGCTCGCCGCCGAGCTGGACGCGATCCGGGCCGTCGTCGAAACGACCTCGCTGCGGGCCGCGCCCGCGCCCCGGCCCGAGCCGGAATCCGGCGACCGGACCGACCCGGCGTCCAAGGAGACCGACCCGCCGTCCAAGGGTGCCGGCCCGGCCTCCAAGAAGGCCGACCCGCCGTCCGAGCAGACCGAAGCGGCCCGCCCCCGGCTGGCCGCCGCGCAGGAGGAGCTGCTGGCGGCGCTGGTGGCGGGCGAGCCGGACCCCGCGGGGTTCGACGGGGAGCGGCTGGCCGTGCAGCGGCGCGCGCTGGCGGCCAAGCGCGCCGACGTGATCGCCGCGGTCGCGCCGGAGCTGCCCGGCATACTGGGCGCGGACTACCGCAGCGCCTTCCTGGACTACGCGCAGGGCCGGCCGATGCGGGGCGGCTACCGCCGCGACGCGCTGGACTTCGCCGGCCATCTGCTCGCCCTCGGCCTGCCGGCGCACCCCGCCGCGCGGCGGGAGCTGACACAGTGGTGGCGCGAGCGCTCGGGCCCCGTCCCGCCGTCGGCCCGCCCCGCCGCACGGCTGGCCCGGCTGGCCCGTAAGGTGACCGGCCTGCTGCCCCGGACGGGCCACGCGACGGCCGGCTCGCCGGACCGCCCCAAGGACGACGGTCCGGACCCGGGCGGTACGGCGGACGGCGGCCGGAGCGCACCCCTGGGCGTGCCGGCGGGCGCCTCGCGGGTGGAGTATGTCGACAGACCCCGGAGTGGGGACAGACCCCGGAGTGGGAGGTAATCACGTTGTCCTTCGCGCAGTTGGTGTACTGGGCCGTCGCCGCTTCCTCAGTGGTGCTCATCGCCGGTACGGTCCACACCCGCCGCGCCGCGCCGTCCCCCCGGACGGCGCTCGTCGACGTGCCCTCGCACGACCTCTGGGAGAACGCCTTCCTCGCCGGCGGTCCCGGCCGGGTCGCCGACGCGGCGATCGCCGGGATGCACGGCGATGGCCGGCTGGCGATCGGCGGCCCCGGAACGGTCACCGCGCGCCGCCCCGCCGTCTCGCACGACCCGGTCGAGTCCGCGGTGCTGGAAGCTCTCGCGCGCACGCCCGGCGGCTCGCTGACGCGGCTGCGCCCCACGGTCATGCGCAGCGCGGCCGTCCAGCAGATCGGCGACCGGCTGGCCGACCGCGGCCTGCTGCGCCGCCCGGAGGCGGGCCGGCGCTGGCGGCAGCTGGCCCGGCTGCAGATCGGCGCGTGCATGTGCGTCTTCTTCCTCGGCATCTTCCAGTCGGTGACGGGGGCGCTGGACGACGGCGCTCCGCAGTACCCGCAGAACATGCCGTTCGTGCTCAAGGTGACGCCCGCGGTGTTCGCGGGGATCTTCGTCGGCACGCTGTGCCGGAGCGCCGTGCGCCGCCGCATCACGAAGGCCGGCAAGCGGGCCCTGAAGCGGTTCCGTACGGCGAACAGGGCGGCCGTCGCCGGCCCGGCGGACCGGTCCGCCGCGCTCACCGTGGCCGTCGGCGGCGTGGCGGTGCTGGTGGACCGGGTACTGCGCGACCACCTGCTGGAGGCGCAGCGGGCAGCGGCCGGCAGCGCGGCGGCCGCGGCGGTGTCCTCGACCGGCCCGGGGGCCGACTGGAGCGCGGCCGGGGACAGCGCCGGGACGTGGTGCGGCTCGGGTAGCTGAACGCCCGCCAGAGCGGCCCCGGGGGCCTCCCCGGGCCCGGAAACCCGCCAACGTACCAACACCCGCCCCCCGTTGAGCGGGGTTCGGCGAACGGGGGGCGCGGGCCGGGCCGGCCCGATTAGCGTGCGGTGCCGCACCAGGAGGCACCATGCGATCCGTCACCGGAACCGGTCTCGTCGTCGCCGCACTCGTCGCGACGGCAGCCGCACTGCTCTTCCCCATCCTGTCCTTCGCCGGGCTGTCGGCGGCCGGCACCGACCCCGACGCGGGCACCGTGGCCACCCGCTCCGGCCCGCTCTCCGCGCTCGACCGCGACTTCGTGACCAAGGTACGGCTGGCCGGGCTGTGGGAGCTGCCGGCCGGGCAGCAGGCGGAGGAGCGCGGCACCACCAAGGCCGTACGGACCGCCGGCGAGCACCTCGTGACCGGGCACACCGAACTCGACCGGCACGTACGGGAGGTGGCCGCACAGCTCGGCGTCGACCTGCCCAACCAGCCCAACGACCAGCAGCGGGGCTGGCTGTCCGAGCTGGCGGCCGCGCGCGGCGCCGAGTACGACCAGAAGTTCGCCAACATCCTGCGGCTGGCGCACGGCAGGGTCTTCACGGTCGTCGCCCAGGTCCGCGCGACCACCCGCAACTCGCTGGTCCGCGGGCTGGCGGACGACGCCAACACGACCGTGCTCGACCACATCACCGTGCTCGAACGCACCGGTCTGGTGGACTTCGACGGCATCGCGCGGGACACGCAGGCGTCGAGCTCGCCGACGTCCCCGGCCGCGCCGCCGCCCGTACCGCCGACACCGTCGGCGCCGCCCGTACCGCCCGAGCCCGCCACCCCGTCCGCGACGTACTCGCTGCCGCCCGCCGCCTCGACGCCCGCGCCGGAGGGGAAGCACTGACCTCGGGGGAGCCACTCCGCGCTCCCGCACGGTCTCTTCCGGGGCATCCCTTCCGACACCGGCGCCCGGTGCTTTACATCATCAAGTCCCCACTCAAGTATCCCTTTTGTCACACACGGTGACGCCGTTCGGAGGCGGCACGGTGACCCACGAAGGGACGGCTTGTGAAGGCAGTAGCGTTGTTCGGCGCCATCGGGTCACTGGTCCTGGGCACACTGGCGGCCGCTCCGGCGGACGGCGCGGTGACCGGGCTCCCCACGCCCGTCCCGGAGAGGACCGCGCCCGCCCCGAAGAAGATCTCATGGGGCCGCTGCGCCCCCGTGGAGCACCTCCCGTCCGGCGTCGAGTGCGGCAAGGTCAGCGTCCCCCTGGACTACGCGCACCCCGAAGGCAAGAAGATCGACCTCACGGTCAGCAGGCGGCGCGCCAGTGGCCCCGCGCGCGAGCGGCAGGGCGCGCTGCTCTACAACCCCGGCGGCCCCGGCGGCTCCGCGATGGCCTTCCCCATGTACGCCGAGCTGCCCGAGTGGCGCCGCACGGCCAAGGCGTACGACTTCGTCGGCTACGCGCCGCGCGGGGTGGGGCGGTCGGCGCCGCTCTCGTGCGAGGACCCGAAGCAGTCCGCCAAGGCGCCCTCGGACAGCCCGGTGCACCCCTCCGAGCGCTTCAAGCAGCACAAGATCAAGGAGGCGCAGGAGTACGCGGCGGGCTGCGCGCGCCGGGCCGGCTCTGCGCTGCCGCACTACAACACGCTGAACAACGCGCGTGACCTGGAGATGCTGCGCGCGGCACTGGGCGAGAAGAAGCTCACCTTCATGGGCGCGTCGTACGGCACGTACCTCGGGGCCGTGTATGCGACGCTCTTCCCCGACCGCGTGCGCCGCATGGTCTTCGACAGCGTCGTGAACCCGGACCCGGACCAGATCTGGTACCGCAGCAACCTCGAACAGAACATCGCCTTCGAGGGCCGCTGGCACGACTGGCGCACCTGGGTGGCCAAGCACCACAAGACGTACCGCCTCGGCACGACGGCGGACGCGGTGGGGAAGTCGTACTACCGGGCGGCCGCGCAGCTGCGGCGCAAGCCGGCGGGCGGCAAGGTCGGCCCGGCCCAGCTCCAGTCCGCCTTCCTGACGGCCGGGTACAGCGACCACTACTGGCCCATCCGGGCCGCCGCGCTGTCCAAGTACCTCAAGGGCGACCCGAAGCCGCTGATCGCGCAGGCGGCGCCGGACCCGGCGGACGCGGCGCCGGACGAGAACGGCGACGCGGTCTACACGGCCGTGGAGTGCAATGACGCGGAGTGGCCGCGGGACTGGGCTACGTGGGACCGCGACAACACCCTCGTGGCCCAGGCCGCGCCGTTCGAGACCTGGGACAACGCGTGGATGAACCTGCCCTGCGCGTTCTGGCCCCGGCCGGTGCACACGTTGCAGCAGCGCCCGCTGGACGTCCGTACGGCTCCCGGGGCGCTGCCCCCGGTGCTGCTGCTGGCGGCGGAGCGGGACGGCGCCACGCCGTACGAGGGCGCGCTGGAGCTGCACCGCAGGCTGGCGGGGTCGACGCTGGTCACCGAGCGCGGCGCCGGCTCGCACGGCATCGCCTTCAGCGAGAACGACTGCGTGAACAAGTACACCGAGGACTATCTGCTCACCGGGCGGGTCCCGGAGCGGGATGCGTTCTGCAAGCCGCACAAGGAGCCCGAGCCCGGCGAGGAGTGAGACCGGTGACCGGCCGGTGCGGAGTCCGGCCCGCCGGGCGTGGGCCGGTCGGGCCGGCCCGATGGCCGGTCAGGCCAGCCCGGCCACCAGCTCCGAGACCGGCTTGCGGCGGCCGGTGTAGAACGGGATCTCCTCACGGACGTGCCGCCGCGCCTCGGAGCCGCGCAGGTGCCGCATGAGGTCGACGATGCGGTACAGCTCGTCCGCCTCGAACGCGAGGATCCACTCGTAGTCGCCGAGCGAGAACGACGGCACGGTGTTGGCGCGCACGTCCGGGAAGCCGCGGGCCATCTTGCCGTGGTCCGCGAGCATCCGGCGGCGGTCCTCGTCGGGGAGGAGGTACCAGTCGTACGAGCGCACGAACGGGTAGACGCTCACGTAGTCGCGCGCCTCCTCGTCGGCCAGGAAGGCCGGGATGTGCGACTTGTTGAACTCGGCGGGGCGGTGCAGCGCCATGTTCGACCAGACCGGCTCCAGGGCGCGGCCGAGCTTGGTGCGGCGGAAGAGGTTGTACGCCTCCTGGAGCGCGTCCGAGCTCTCCGAGTGCCACCAGATCATGATGTCGGCGTCGGCGCGCAGCCCGGACACGTCGTACGTGCCGCGGACCACCACGTCCTTGGCGGCGAGCTGCTCGAACAGCTCGTCGACCTCCTCGGCGTAGCCGCTGCGGTCCTCCGGAAGGACGGCACGCAGCTTGAACACCGACCAGAGGGTGTAGCGGATGACCTCGTTGAGGTCCTTCGCCTTCTTGCCGGCATTCGGGGTCTTCTCGGGCGCGGGCCCAGGGGTGGCGTCAGTCATGTCGTCCATTCTCACTCGTCGACCGGAATGCCCGGCGTCAGGGTGGCCAGTACTGCGTCGGCGGCCTTCGTGGCGCTCGCGATGCAGGCCGGGATGCCGACGCCCTCGTAGAGCGCGCCGCACACCCGGAGGCCGGGGAGCCGGCCGACGGCCTCGTGGATACGGGCCACCCGCGCCAGGTGGCCGACCGGGTACTGCGGCAGGCCGCCGTCCCATCGGGTGACCGTCGTGTCGACCGGCCGCGCGGCCAGCCCGACCGCCGCCCCGAGGTCGCGCAGCGACAGGTCCACCAGCTCGGCGTCCTCGCGCGCCAGGTCGGCGGTGTCACCGTGGCGCCCGATCGAGGTGCGCAGCACGAAGAGGTCCGGGTCAGCGGCGTCGATCCAGCCCCACTTGTTGCTCGCGAACGTGGCCGCCTTGATCTTGTGGCCGTCGACCGGCGGGACGAGGAAGCCGCTGCCGGTGAGCTGCCGCTCGACGTCGGCGCGCCGGAAGGCCATGGTGACCAGGGCCATGGAGGCGTACTCGACGCCGTCCAGCTCCATGGCGGCGGCGGGGCTCGCGTGGCGGAGGATGCGCGCCGCGGCGGGCGCGGGGCAGGCCAGCACGACGGCGTCGGCCGTCAGGACCCGGCCCTCGGTGTGGATCTCCCACCCCTCCTCGCCGGTCCGCCGCACGTCGCGCACGTCCGTGTGCAGGTGGATCTCGCCGCCCTTGGCCCGTACCGCGTCGGCGACCGCGTCCGGCAGCGTGCCGATGCCGCCGTCGATGCCCATGAAGACCGGCCCCGCTGCGGCCGGCCCGGTCTGGTGGACGGTGGCGGCGGTGCGCGCCTGAATGGCGCGCACGCCCTCCGTCAGGGAGCGGTGATCCCGCGCGGCCTCGAAGAGCTGCGGTACTGCGGCCCGCATGGAGATGCGGTACGCGTCGCCCGCGTACACCCCGCCCAGCAGCGGCTCGATCAGCCGGTCGACGACCTCTCGACCCAGCCGCTCGGCCACGTACGCGCCGACCGCGACGTCCTCGCCGACCTCGGTGCGCGGCAGCTCCGCGTCCTCCTCGATGCGCGCGAGGCCCGCCTCGGAGAGCACACCGGAGGCGGCGAGCGGCGCCGGGTCGCCGGGCACGCCCATGACGTGCCCCTTGGGCATCGGGCGCAGGGCGCCACGGGTCCACAGGGAGGCGGTCGCGGTGGACGGCGGCTGCAGCCGGTCGCCGAGGCCGACGGCCCGGGCGAGCGCCACCGCCTCCGGGCGCCGGGCGAGCATCGACTCGGCGCCGAGGTCGACCGGTACGCCCGCGACCGCGCCGGCCTTCAGCTTGCCGCCGAGCCGCCCGGACGCCTCCAGTACGGTCACCCGCGCGCCGCCGTCGAGCGCGCGGTGCGCGGCTGCCAGACCCGAGATGCCGCCGCCGATCACGACGACGTGGCCGGGCGCGTGGCCCGTACGACCGGGCGCGTGGCCCGTACCGGTGTGCGCTGTGCTCATGCTCCCACTCTCTCAGAGCCCGGCGGGGGCCCGGCCCTGGGAGCCTCTCCGGGGCTCCACTATGCTCGCGGCTTCACGTACGGGCGAGCGGAGGCGGGGTGGCGCGATGGCCCCGCGCGATCCGCAGGCCGGGCACGGGAGCGGGCGATCGGCCGCCGACCGGGTGCTCGCGCTGCTCGGGGCCTTCGACGACGCGCACCGCAGCCTGACCCTGACCGCGCTGGCCCGCCGGGCCGGCCTGCCGCTGGCCACCGCGCACCGGTTCGCGGGCAAGCTGACGGAGTGGGGCGCGCTGGAACGCCGCGCGGACGGCCGGTACGAGATCGGGCTGCGGCTGTGGGAGATCGCGGTGCTCGCGCGGCGCGGCGTGGGGCTGCGGCAGGCCGCGCTGCCCTTCATGGAGGACCTCTACGAAGCGACGCACGAGAACGTCCAACTCGCCGTACGGGACGGCCTGGAGACGGTGTACATCGAGCTGATCTCGGGGCGCTCCGCGGTCGGGGTGCGCACGCGGGTCGGCGCGCGCTGGCCGCTGCACGCCACCGGTGTGGGCCTCGCGCTCCTGGCGTACGCGCCGCCCTCCGTGGTCGCGCAGGTGTGTGCCGCGCCGCTGCGCCGCTTCACCGAGCGCACCATCGGCGACCCCGCGCTGCTGCGTTCCGTGCTCGCGGGCGTGCGCACGTCCGGAGTGGCGGTCAGCGAGCGGCAGATCACGATGGACGCGGTGTCCGTGGCGGCGCCCGTCCGGGGGCCCGACGGCCGGGCGGTGGCCGCGCTGTCGGTCGTCGTCCCGGTGAGCGAGGGCCGCGCGGCCCTGCTCGCGCCCGCGGTACGCGTCGCCGCACAGGGCATCTCGCGCAGCCTGCCCGTTCTCTGACCATCCCCTTGCGCATAAGAGGGGCGGCTTACGCAGAGGAGGCGCGGCGCGCAACCCCCGTGCACGCATGTTTCCAGCTACTGGAAGAGGGCCTTGCCGCTCTCCGGGGCGCCGCACAATCTGTGGCGACACCCGGGGCCGCCCGGGTGCCCCGAGTGCAGGACTGTGCGTCAAGGAGGCCGCGCCATGCCCGTTCCCACCGCATTCGCCCGCGACCAGTGGTACGTCGCCGCGTACGGCAGCGAGGTCGGCGGCGAGGAGATCCTCGCCCGCACGGTCTGCGGCGAGCCGCTGGCGCTCTACCGCACGCCCGAGGGCGAGGCCGTCGCGCTCGCCGACCGCTGCGTCCACCGCCGCTACCCGCTCTCCGAAGGCGCGCTGGAGGACGGCCGGCTGGTCTGCGGGTACCACGGCTTCGCCTACGACCGGGCCGGCGCCTGCGTCTCGGTACCGGGTCAGGCCCGGGTCCCGCGTACCGCGCGCGTCGCCTCGTATCCCCTCGCCGAGCTGGACGGCTTCGTGTGGGTGTGGATCGGTGACCCGGCGCGCGCGGACGTGTCCGCCGTGCCGCGCGCCCCCTGGCTCGCGGACCCGGAGTGGACCGTCGTACGCGGCATGGAACCGCTCAAGGCCCGCTACGGGCTGCTCATCGACAACCTCCTCGACCTCTCCCACGAGACGTTCCTGCACGCCGGGTACATCGGCACGCCGGAGGTCGCCGAGACACCGATCACCACCGAGGCCGACGAAGAGCGCGGCATCGTCCGGGTGAGCCGGCACATGGACGACGCCGAGTGCCCGCCCTTCTACGCCGACTCCACGGGCCTGAAGGGCCGCGTCAGCCGCTGGCAGGACATCGAGTACCACGCGCCCTGCCTGTACTTGCTGCACAGCCGGATCGCTCCCGTCGGCTCGGTACCGGGCACGGACGGCAGCGACCCGGACGCCTTCCACACCGAGATCGCGTACGCCATCACCCCGTCCACCGAGACCACCACGTACGACTTCTGGCTGGTGGCGCGGGACTTCGCGCGCGAGGACGAGGGCGTGAGCAGCTTCCTGCACGAGTTCAACCGCACCGTCGTCCTCCAGGACGTGACGGCGCTGGACATCCTCGAGAAGGTCATGGCCGAGGAAGAGGGCCGCCGGGTACAGGAGTTGAGCATCGGCATCGACGCGGGCGGGCTGGCCGCGCGGCGGGTACTGGAGCGGATGATCGCGGGGTCGGCACGATGACCGACGCCTCCCTCGACCCCCTCATTCCCCTCGACCTGGTCGTCGCGCGCAAGCGGGCCGTCGCCGAGGGCGTGTGCGAGCTGTCGCTGCGCCGCCCGGACGGCGGCGCGCTGCCCGCCTGGACGCCCGGCGCCCATCTGGACCTGCACCTCGCGCCGGGCCTGGCCCGCTCGTACTCGCTGTGCGGGGATCCGGCCGTACGGGCGGAGTGGCGGATCGCGGTGCTGCGCGAGGCCGCGGGCACCGGCGGCTCGGCGTACGTGCACGACCGGCTCGCACCGGGTGACCGGATCACCGCCTCGGCCCCCCGCAACCTCTTCCCCTTCGAACCCCCGTCCGCTCCCCCCACCCGCTGCCTCTTCCTCGCCGGCGGCATCGGCATCACCCCGCTGCTCCCGATGATCGCCCGCGCGCAGGCCGCGGGCGCCGACTGGCGGCTGCTGTACGGCGGCCGGAGCCGCGCCTCGATGGCGTACGCCGACCGGCTCGCCGCACACGGGGAGCGCGTCACGCTGCGCCCGGAGGACGAGTACGGGCTGCTGGACCTGGCGGGCTTCCTCCGGGACGCGCACCCGGACACCCTCGTGTACGCCTGCGGACCCGAGGCACTGCTGGCCGCGGCGGAGGCTCAGTGCCGAGCGGCAGGGCTGCCCGAGGGCGCGCTGCGGGTCGAGCGCTTCCGCCCGGCGCCCACCGACGACGGCACGGACACGGCCTTCGACGTGGAGCTGGCCGACTCGGGCCGCACCGTACGCGTGCCGCCGGGCCGTTCGATCCTGGAGGCGGTCGAGGACGCCGGGGTACAGGTCCTGTCGTCCTGCCGCGCGGGCACCTGCGGCACCTGCGAGACCGAGGTCCTGGCCGGCACCCCCGACCACCGCGACCAGCTGCTCACGGACGCGGAACGGGCGGCGGGCGACACGATGCTCATCTGCGTGTCCCGCTGCCACGGCCCACGCCTGAAGCTGGCGCTCTGACCGCTCCGTCAACGGTCCTTGCGCCAGTCCTTCGTAAGCCGCCCCTCGTCGTCCCACCGGCGCTCCTCCAGCATCCGGAAACCGTCGTCGGAGAACAGCAGTCCGTCGAGGTAGGCATCCACGCTGACCACGACCCCGCCCAACCGCTCCTCGGCCTCCCCCGTGAACAATTCCCCGCGGTACAGCAGCCGCTGCCCGTGGTCCATGTCCACGTCGGGATCATCGATATCGATGCGCTTCATCCCCATCCCTCCGGTCCCGCCCGGCGCGGCTCAGTCCTCCTGGGCCAGGTCGCGCAGGGCGGGCAGGGGACGGACGCTCGGGGTGGCGCTCGCACCGGTCAGTTCGGCGAGGGCGCGGGACGGGGACAGTCCGCGGGCGTATGCGTCGGCCAGTCGGTCCAGCAGTGCCAGGCCCTGCCGTCGGCCCTCGTCGTCGGCGGCGGCCCGCGGCTCAAAGCTCGCGGCGTTGTCCGCGTCGGAGGCCCAGAGGTAGCCGAGTACGCCGTGCTCGCCCCGGACGGGCACGTACTGCACGTCACCGCTGGTCGTGCGCCGGTAGCCCGGACGGAATGAGGGCAGCTGCCGGAAGACCTCGGTCCGGGAGGGGATTTCGAAGCGGGTCCACACGTCGGACGGGGTGCCGTCCGGCTCGCGGCGGTTTTCCACGCCGGTCTCGGTCGGCTTCCCGAAGTAGGTCGGGTCGTCCGGTTCGGTCTCCGACTCCAGCGCCTTCTCCAGACCGCGCAGGACCGCGGCCAGCCGTGGCGCGTTGGCCTCGTACACGGCGGGCTGCGGACGGCCCCTCAGGTCGTACGGCATCCAGACGTCCGCGCACGTGACCAGGTCCACGCTCACGAAGTCCGCGGCCGCATGGGCGCCGAGCCGTAGCAGGCTCTCCTCGCGTACCTCCCCGTCCGGTCCGGCCACCGTGCCGGTGCAGGCAATGTCGGCCGACACCCCGCCGAGCGCGCCGGGGCGCAGGGCGGCCCGCACCTGACGGGCGAGCTCCTCGGCGCTCTCGGCCGGGCTGCCCGCGCCGGCCGCGGCCAGCTCACCCTGGAAGAGGTACGTGTTGGTCCTTCCCGCCTCCTTCACGGAGACGCGTACCGTCGGCGCGCCGTCCGCGAGCCGGTGCTCGGCCAGTACGGACCGGGCGGTCAGGAGGTCGCGGAGGCACAGCAGGAGCGCGTCCGCCGATTCGTCGTCGCGGCCCCAGTCCCAGCGGGCCACAGGTGTGCTAGCGATCACAGCGTTCCCTCCGGCATGAACGTGCCCCCGTCGCGCGGGACGAAGAGGATACCGTCCGGTGAGCGGACGACGAACTGCACGCCATCGAAGTCGTACCCCTTCTGGAACCGCCCGATCTGGGTGGCCATCTCGGCCCTCGACGCCTTCGTTTCGACCACGAACGTCTGCACGTCCGCATGTGAATCGGTGAGCTGGCCGATCTTCTTGAAGATGTTACGGGTGACCTTGGCCGGATCGGCGGGCGAGTCAGGTCCGGTCATGTCCTTGAACTGCCAGCCGTGGACGTTACCGTCCGCGTCCCGTGCCATGAGGTCGAGGTCGGTCTTGGGCTCGGTGAACACGCCGGGCTTGATCTCGTGCCCGCCCTGCTTGATTTCGAACGAGATATCGGTGAGCCCGCTGTCGTGCAGCCGGTTCGCCAGCCGGATCTGTTCCAGGCAGCCGGAGATCTCCCCCTTTCCGGTCAGTGCGGACACCACATTGGAGAAATTCGGGGCATCCCGGAACCGTCCCGAAGCAATGGTGTCGGCGATTTCGCGGCCCGCGGGGTGGTCGGCCAGGTTGTCCAGGATGCGGTCCACGTCACCGTGCTTGACCGCCGTGCCCCGTACCTGGTCCCGGACCTGCTGCTCCGTCTCGCTGCCGCGCTCGAGCGGACCGGAGTCGTCCGGATGACGCTCCCAGCCTTCCGGCCCGTCCGGCCCGCCGGGGCCGTGCGGTACCTCGGGCCCGTCCGGTCCGCCGCCTCCGGGGCCGCTTTCACCACCGGTACCGCCAGGCGTCTCGTGGCCGCCCGGACCTTCACCGTGCGCGCCCGGGTGGCCTTCGTGGCCGCCCGCGCCGGGACCGTCGTGGCCACCGGACGGCGGACCGTCGTGCTCGCCCGCAGGACCGTCGCCGTGGCCGCCCGGGTGGCTGCCGCCCGAGGGCGGTTCGTGGCCGGCCGAGGGGCCGTGGCCGAGGTCGTGCGCGGTCCCGCCCGGGAGGTGGTCGGCCGTGCCGCCGGGGGCGTGGCCGCCGGGGGCGTCGCCCACGTGCCCCGACGGGGTGGTCGCGTCGTCGCCGAGGCGGCCCGCGTCGGCGAGGTCGAAGCTGCCGCCCAGGCGGACGTGGCCCGCGTTGTCGGCGGCGTGTACAGCGGCGCCCGCCATGGCCGGGACCTTGGCCGGACTGTCCGCATCCACATGCGGTACGTCCGAGCCGGCGGGCCGGTCGACGTTCGGCGAACCCTCCTTGGGGGCGTTGTCGATGCTGTCCAGGACGTTGCCGTGCTGGTCGAGGACGTTGCCGTCGCCGTCGAAGTACCGGGCCGGCTCGCCGGGGTTCGTGGGCAGCTTGGTGGCGTTCTCCGGCAGCGCCGGGACGTCGTCGGGCAGCCGTACGTT
>NZ_JBEPFC010000147.1:0-18015 GCF_040301705.1 Streptomyces sp. NPDC000151
ACGGGGGGCGGTGGGGGGGGGGGGGGGGGGCCTGGGGGGGGCGGGGGGCCCTTCGTTGTTCGGGGTGTCCCCGGGGGGGGCCGCCGGGCCGGCGGGGGGGCCGCACGCCGACGCCGCCCGCCGGCTCGGCGCCATCGCGCCGCTCGCCGCGGACCGCGGCGTGTCCGTCCTGCTGGAGACGCACGACTCGCACCGTACGGGGGCCGCGGCGGCGCGCGTGGTCGGTCCGGTGGGGCACGGGTCGGTCGGGGCGCTGTGGGACGTGCTGCACACCTGGCTCGGCGGTGAGGACCCGGCCGCCACCCAGGCCGTGCTCGCCCCCCACCTGGGCTACGTCCAGGTCAAGGACGTCGCCTCGGCCGGGGACAAGACACCGCTGCCGCTCGGTGCCGGGGTGCTCCCCCTGGCCGGCTGCCTCGGCGCGCTCGTCGGGGACGGTTGGGACGGCTGGCTGTGCTGGGAGTACGAGAAGCGGTGGTACCGCGAAGCCCCCGCACTCCCCGACCTCCTCCGCCCCGGCCGCGAGCACTTGGAGCAGCTCCTGACCACCTTGGAGAAGTGAGGTCGAGCCGAGCCCCGGGAATGAGGACGAACCCGGGGAAGTGACGACGAGCCCCGGGAAGCCGGGCCGGCCCCGGGAAGCCGGGACAGGGACGGGAAGTCGGGCCGGGCCCCGGGGGGGGAGCGGGTGGTCCACCGTGTGTCAGTAGTACCAATCTGTACCAACCTTGCGTGGTGGGGCGGTTCCGGGGAACCCAGGGCGTTGCCGGTCCGTCACAACGACGTACTGCCGGTGAGTCTCCGCAAAGCGGTGTCGGCCTCGCTGCTGGCTGCGTCGCTGACCACCCTCTCCACCGCCTGCGGCCGGCAGCACACCGCCACCGGCGCACCCCCCTCCTCACGCGCCGGTGGCGGGTCTCCTTCCGGGCCGGCCGCCGTTCGGAGCGGCCTCCGTTTCACGGCCCCGACGCGTACCGCTCCGCCCCGTGCCTCCGGTCGTGTGATCACCCGGTTGGTGCTCGGGCATTGACCGGCAATTGTTTTCCGGATATCCGTGTCTCCTTGGCAGTTTCCTTCAATACGCCTATATGCCCGGGGCTGGACGGGTGGGAGCGGTCTGTGCCGCGCCCCGGCCGTGTGGTGCCACCGGCGCCGAGGAAGTCGCCGAGGAGTCACCGAGGAGTACCAGGAAAGTCGTTGAGCAAGTCACCGAGGAAGTCGCCGAGGAAGCCTCCCAGGAGCCCTCCGGAAGGAGCGCACATGCACTCCAGACGTACCACTCACCCCAGCCCTGCCGATCGCCCAAGATCTACTGATGGTTCCGGATCCACCGATCGCCCCGTCCCCGGATCCGCAGATCACCCCAGACCCGCCGATCGCCCCGGACCCGCCGATCGCCCCGGCCCCAGGCCCGCCGATCACTCCGTCCCCAGACCCGCCGATCAGCCCAGACCCACCGACCGCTCCAGGCGGGCCGTTCTGACCGCTGCCGCGGCCGCTGCGGCCGCCGCGGCTGCTACCCGGGCCACCGCCGGTATCGCGTACGCCGCGCCCGCCGGTACCGCGTACGCCGCGCCCGCCGGTCCCCCGCGCGCCACCCTCGACCGGCTGCGGGCGCTCATCGCGAGGATGAGCCTGGAGGAGAAGGTCGGGCAGCTCTTCGTGATGCGGGTGTACGGGCACTCCGCCACCGCCCCCGACCCCGCCGACGCCGAGGCCAACCGCAAGGAGATCGGCGTCTCGAACGCCGCCGAGCTGATCGCGAAGTACCACGTCGGCGGCATCATCTACTTCTCCTGGGCGCACAACACCCGCGACCCCCACCAGATCGCCGAGCTCTCGAACGGCATCCAGCGGGCGGGCGCCGCCCAGCGCGTCCCCGTACCGCTGATCATCGCCACCGACCAGGAACACGGGATAGTGGCCCGGATCGGCGCGCCCGCCACGCTCTTCCCCGGGGCGATGGCCCTGGCCGCGGGCGGCTCGCGGGAGGACGTGGAGACGGTCGGCCGGATCTCCGGTGCCGAGCTGTACGCCATGGGCATCCGGCAGGACTACTCCCCCGACGCCGACGTCAACGTCAATCCGGCGAACCCGGTCATCGGCGTACGGTCCTTCGGCGCCGACCCCAAGGCGGTGGCCCGGTTCGTCGCCGCCGAGGTGAAGGGGTATCAGGCCGCAGGCGTGGCCGCGACCGCCAAGCACTTCCCCGGCCACGGCGACACCGACACCGACAGCCACATCGGGATCCCGTACATCCACCACTCCGCCGAGGAGTGGGAGCGCCTGGACGCGCCGCCCTTCAAGGCGGCCATCGCGGCGGGGATAGATTCGATCATGACGGCGCATATCGTCGTGCCCGCGTTCGACAAGAGCGAAGACCCCGCCACGCTCTCCAAGCCCATCCTCACCGGCATCCTGCGCGAGCGCCTGGGCTACGACGGCGTGGTGGTCACCGACTCGCTCGGCATGGAGGGCGTGCGCAAGAAGTACGGGGACGACCGCGTCCCGGTACTCGCCCTGCGGGCCGGCGTCGACCAGCTGCTGAACCCGCCGGACCTGGAGGCCGCGTACAAGGGCGTGCTCACCGCCGTGGGCAACGGGGAGCTGAGCGAGCAGGAGATCGACGAAAAGCTGCTGCGCATCCTCGCGCTGAAGGAGCGCCGCGGCCTGTTCGCCGGTCCGTACACCTCGCGGCGTGCGGTGGACCGTACGGTCGGCACGCGGCGGCACCTCAGGACCGCCGACAAGATCGCCGACCGCACCACGACGCTGCTGGTCAACGAGGGCAAGGTGCTGCCCCTCTCCCGGCGCAGCGCCCGCCGCGTCCTGGTGGTCGGCGCCGATCCGGCCGCGCCGTCCGGCACCGGCGGCCCGCCCACCGGCGTGCTCGCGCGCACCCTGGGCGAGCTGGGCTTCACCGCCACCGCGCTGTCCACGGGCACGGCGCCCACCCAGGCGCAGACCGACGCGGCGGTGGCGGCGCTGGCGAACCACGACGCGGTGGTCGTCGCCACGTACAACGTCACCGCCGGGTCCTCGCAACGGGGGCTGGTGCGGGCGCTGCTGGACTCCGGGAAGCCGGTGGTGCAGCTGGCGATCCGGAATCCGTACGACATCGCGCAGCTCGACGGCGTCAAGGCGGCGCTGGCCAGCTACTCGTGGACCGATGTCGAACTGCGCGCCGCCGCCCGGGTGATCGCGGGCCGCCGGGAGCCGAAGGGCAGGCTGCCGGTCCCGGTCATGCGCGCCGACGCGCCCGGCACGGAGCTCTTCCCCATCGGCCACGGGCTGTCCTATTGATACCCCCCACTACCTACTGAGACCCACTACCTACTGAGACCCACTACCCGCTGAGGCCCGCTACCTCCTACCACCCACTGCGACGCACTGAGACGTACTGGCCGCCCCCGGGCTGACGTACTGATCTCTCGTACCGCCGGCATCGTCCCCTTCGTACCGCATTGCTCGTACCTCATGCGCAATACGCCGTTCGCGTCTGGCGTGTGCCCGTCACGGCGGGTCACGCTGGGCCGGCATGGCCCGGCACGCCGGCCGGGGCAGCCGGGGCAGGGGGCGGAGCGCGCGGGCGCGGCGCAGGGGGGACGGTCGGTGGGGGTGTGCGGTGCACGGGCCGTGGGGCCGCTGCTGGGCGCCGTGCTGGCGGTCGGGCTGTTGCTGACCGGTTGCCGGCCGTCGTCGAGTACCGAGGCCCGCGACTCCGGTACCGCGCGGCCGACGGGCCACGGCGCGGTCTTCCTGGACCGCGGCGAGTGCAGCAGCCGCGGGCGGGCGTCGGCCTTCCGTGAGGTGGCCTGTACGAGCGGGGCGGCCGCGGCCCGGGTGCTGGCGCGGCACGCCGGGCGGCAGTCCCGGGGGCCGCTGTGCCCGGCCCGTACGGACTTCGTCCTGCACATCAGCGAGCACCGGCCGGACGCCGACGAGGACGGCGACGGCGCGATTCCGCAGGGGTACGCCTGCATGCGCAACCTGCGTGCGCCGCACCCCGGTGACCCGGGGCAGGGCGGCGGCCCGCGCACCGTGCCCGGGGACTGCGTCTACCTCGCCGCCGGGCTCCAGGCCCGCGAGACGCCCTGTGCCGCGTCCCGTTCCGGCGCGGCGCACCGCCCCGAGTACGAGGTGACGGCGACGGTCGGCGACCGGCCGTCCTGCCCGTCCGGCACGGCCCTGTACCTCCGCCTCCCCGATCACGCCACGGGCTGCGCCCGCCGCCTCGGCAAGAGCTGAACCGGCAAGGGCTGACCCGGCAAGGGCTGAACCGGCAAGGGCTGAACCGGCGAGGGGCCCGGGGCGACAGTCCGCCGCCCCGGGCCCCTCACTCGGTACCGACCGCCCGTTACGGGCGCAGCATCGGCAGCCGCTGCGTCTGCTGCTTGTCCAGCTTCTTGTCGTACGGGGCCGCCGGGGCCGGGCTCCCCGCGGCCGGGGTCACGCCGGCCCACTTCAGAAGGCGGGCCGTGGCCTTGGTGCGGTCGGCGTCCTTCAGCTTGGTGATGTTGGAGCCGTGGTTGCCGCCCGGGACGGTGAAGACGTAGGAGTCCCGCGCGCCCTTGCCGACCTGGAAGTGCTCCGAACTCCACGGGTCGTACTGGCCGTTGACGAACATCATCCGCTCGGCGTGGTGACGCACCCAGCGGTCCACGTCCGGCATGGCCTTCTTGTCGAAGGACATGGGGATGTCACGCGGCACGAAGGTGCGGGAGTTGTTGATGCCCGGGTAGCGGAGCAGGTCCGCGACGTTCGGGTAGGCGTAGCCGGGCTCACCGAGCTGGGTGCCCGCCTGGTAGTAGTACGGCAGGTAGGGCTCCATGCCCTGGTCGGTGTAGCTGTCGAAGCCGCCGACCTTGTCCATCCAGGCCCACAGCGCGTCCGTGGTGGCGGTGGGCTCGGGGACCTGGGCGCAGGCGGTGTCGGCGGGCTGGTACTGCCAGAAGCCGAAGACCAGGTCGGTGACCATGATTTCGTACGCGCGGTCCGCGTTCCCGGCGAGCTTGAAGGTCCAGCCCTCGGTGGCCGCCTTCTTCTGGAAGCGGTCGACCATCTCGCCGCGGCGCTTCAGCGCCTCGCGCTCGATCGCGGCGAGGTCCTTGCGGCACTCGGCGGTGCCGACGGTGGCGAAGAAGCGGTCGTAGGCCGAGTCCTCGTCGTTGACGACATCGTTGGGCGCGACGTAGGCGACCGTGCCGTCCATGTCGTGCGGGTAGAAGCGGCGGTAGTACGTCGCCGTCATGCCGCCCTTGCTGCCGCCGGTGGCGATCCAGTGCTTGGCGTAGACGCCCTTCAGCGCCGTGAAGATGCGGTGCTGGTCGGCGGCGGCCTGCTGGATGTCCAGCTTCTTCCAGTCGGCGGGCTGCGGCCGGGACGGGGTGAAGTAGCGGTACTCCATCGAGACCTGGTTGCCGTCGATGAGCTTGGTGGGCTCGCTGCGCGTCGGCTCGGTGGAGACGTTGTAGCCGGAGGTGAAGAAGACGGTGGGGCGGTCGGTGGACTTGTGCAGCACGGTGATGCGCTGCTCGAACGTCCCCTTGCCCGGGTGCCGGTGGTCGACCGGCTGCTTGTAGTTCAGGACGAAGAAGCGGTAGCCGTCGACCGGCTTCTCCTGGACGAGACTCATCCCCGGTATCGCGAGCAGGCGGTCCTTGATGTCCGCTTCCGCGCGGCTGCTCGCGGTCGTTCCGGCCGGCCCGGCGGCGGTGGCCGCCCCTGCCGTGGCGGCGGTGCCGGCACCGGCCGTGCCTATCAGCACGGTGAGCGACAACAGCCATCTCAGCGTTTTGCGCATGCGCCCTCCCCTGGGGTTCGCAAAGGTCGCGCTGAACCTATCGGCGCTGCCCCCCGCCGACCACCCCCCGACCGGCGGTAGCGGGCGGGGCTGCGGGCGGCGGGGCGCGCACGTCGGGGGCGCACGGCGCTACACCCTTGCCTCCGCGGCCTCGGTCTCCGCCGCCTCGCCGGTGAAGGAGCGCCACAGTTCCGCGTAGCGGCCGCCCTGGGCGAGGAGTTCGGCGTGCGGGCCGTCCTCGGCGACGCGGCCGTGGTCCAGTACCACGACCCGGTCGGCGCGGGCGGCGGTCGTCAGGCGGTGGGCGACGACCAGGGTCGTGCGGCGTCCGACGAGCCGGTCCGTGGCGTGGTTGACGACGGACTCGGTGGCCAGGTCGAGGGCCGCGGTCGCCTCGTCGAGCAACAGCACGTCGGGGTCGACCAGTTCGGCGCGGGCGAGCGCGAGGAGCTGGCGCTGGCCCGCGGAGAGGTTGCGGCCGCGCTCGGCGACCTCGTGGAGGTAGCCGCCGTCGAGCGTGGCGATCATGTCGTGCGCGCCCACCGCCCGGGCCGCCGCCTCCACTTCGGCGTCGGTGGCGTCCGGGCGGCCGTACGCGATCGCGTCGCGGACGGTGCCGGCGAAGAGGTACGACTCCTGGGGGACGACGCCCAGCCGGTGGCGGTAGCCGGTCAGGTCCAGGTCGCGCAGGTCGGTGCCGTCGACGCGGACGGCGCCGGTCGTCGGGTCGTAGAACCGGGCGACCAGCTTGACCAGCGTGGACTTGCCGGCGCCGGTCTCGCCGACGAACGCGACGGTCTGCCCTGCGGGGATGGTCAGAGCGATGCCGGAGAGCGCCTCGGCCTGCTCGCCGTCGGCGGTCGCGTAGCGGAAGTGGACGTCGTCGAAGGTGATCTCGCCCTGGAGCTCGCGGACCGGGCGCGGGTTCTCCGCCGCCGGAGTGGTGGTCGGCTCGCGCAGCAGCTCCTGGATGCGGCCGAGGGAGACGGACGCCTGCTGGTAGCCGTCGAAGACCTGGGAGAGCTGCTGGACGGGGGAGAAGAAGAGGTCGATGTAGAGGAGGTACGCGACCAGCGCGCCTGCCGTGAGGGTGTGTCCGGCGACCCGGTCGGCGCCCACGATCAGGACGAGGGCGGCGGCGACCGAGGACAGCAGCTGTACGAACGGGAAGTAGATCGAGATCAGGAACTGGCCGCGGGTGCGGGCCTGTCGGTACGCCGCGCTGCGCTCGGTGAAGCGCGCGACGCCGCTGCCCTCGCGGCGGAACGCCTGCACGATGCGCAGCCCTGCGACGCTCTCCTGGAGGTCGCCGTTGACGACGCTGATCCGCTCGCGCGCCAGCTCGTACGCCTTCACGCTCTGCTTGCGGAAGAAGTACGTGCCGATGATCAGCGGCGGCAGGGTCGCGAAGACGACCAGGGCCAGCTGCACGTCGATGGCCAGCAGGGCGACCAGGATGCCGAAGAAGGTGAGGACGGAGACGACGGCGGTGACCAGGCCGGTCTGCAGGAAGGACGAGAGGGCGTCGACGTCCGTCGTCATCCGGGTCATGATCCGGCCGGTCAGCTCGCGCTCGTAGTAGTCCAGGCCGAGGCGCTGCAGCTGGGCGAAGATCTTGACGCGCAGCGAGTACAGGACGCGTTCGCCGGTACGCCCGGTCATCCGGTTCGAGCCGATCTGGGCGGCCCACTGGGCGAGCACGACGAGCAGGGCGGCGGCGGACGCGGCCCACACGCCGTTGAGCGCGGCGCGCTGTACGCCGTCGTCGATGCCGTGCCGGATCAGTACGGGCAGCAGCAGCCCGGCGACCGCGTCCACGGCGACCAGGAGGAGGGCGATCAGCAGCGGGCGGCCGAAGCCGCGCAGCAGGCGGCGCAGCCCGTAGGCGCTCTCCGGGCGTGCGGCCCGGTCCTCGTCGATGTCGGGGGTGTCGGTGGCCGGCGGCAGCGCCGCGACCTTTTCGAGCAGTTCGGGCGTCGCCGGCATCCCGGCCAGCGCGCCGGCCATGCCGCCGGGGCGGCCGGCGAGCGCGGCGGCGGGCGCGCCTCCGTGGTCCCGCTGATCGGCGCCGCCGGCCTCCTGGCCGGTACGGACCCACAGCTCGGGGGTGACGCCGTCGATGACGCGGCGGGACCGGGGGCGTGCGCCGTCAGCGGCAGCCGCGGTCACCGGCTCCCCGTCCGCGGTCGGCCGCTCCAGCAGCCCCGTGGCCGCCGCCTCGCCCGAGAAGGCCCCGGCCGTCGCCACCTGCCCCGCCGGGTCCCGCTCCACGCCGCCCAGCTCGTCCGGGTCGGTGAGCAGCCTGCGGTACAGCTCGCAGCGCTCCTCCAGCTCCTCGCGGGTACCGATGTCCAGCAGCCGGCCGCCGTCGAGGACGGCGACCCGGTCGGCCAGCGCCAGGGTGGAGGCGCGGTGCGCGATCAGCAGGGTCGTGCGGCCCGCCATCACGCCGCGCAGCGCCTCGTGGATCTCGTGCTCGACCCGGGCGTCGACCGCGGAGGTCGCGTCGTCCAGGACCAGCACGCGCGGGTCGGTGAGGATCGCGCGGGCCAGCGCCACGCGCTGCCGCTGCCCGCCCGACAGGCTCAGGCCCTGCTCGCCGACCGCGGTGTCGTACCCGTCGGGGAGCGCGGAGATGAAGCCGTCGGCCTGGGCGGCGCGGGCCGCGGCCCGGATCTGTTCGTCGGTGGCGTCCGGGGCGCCGTAGGCGATGTTGTCCCGGAGGGAGTCGGAGAAGAGGAAGCTGGTCTCGGGTACCAGGCCGATGGCGCCGCGCAGCGAGTCGGCGGTCAGGTCGCGCACGTCCCGGCCGCCGACCAGCACCCGCCCCGCGCTCGGATCGTAGAAGCGCGGCAGCAGCAGGGAGACGGTGGACTTGCCGCTGCCGGAGGTGCCGACGACGGCGACGGTCTCGCCCGGCTCGATGCGCAGCGAGAAGTCGTCCAGTACCGGGTGGGCCGCCGGGTCGTCGCCGTACCGGAAGGTGACGTGCTCGAACTCCACGGTGGCGGGCGCGTCGGCGGGCAGCGGGGCGGCGTCCGGGCGCTCCTCGATGACCGGCTCGGTGTCGATCAGCTCGAAGACCCGCTCCACGCCGGCGCGGGCCTGCTGGCCCACGGTCAGCATCATGGCGAGCATCCGGACCGGGCCGACGAGCTGCGCGAGGTAGGTGGAGAAGGCGACGAAGGTGCCCAGCGTGACCTGGCCGCGGGTGGCCATCCAGCCGCCGAGCGCGAGCATCGCGACCTGCCCGAGGGCGGGGACGGCCTGCAGGGCCGGGGTGTAGCGGGCGTTGAGGCGTACGGTGCGCAGCCGCCCGGCGAAGAGCCGCCGGCTGACCTCGCGGAGCTTGCCGGTCTCCTGCTCCTCCTGGCCGAAGCCCTTCACGACGCGGACGCCGGAGACCGCGCCGTCCACCACGCCCGCCACGGCCGCCGCCTGCCCCTGGGCGTACCAGGTCGCGGGGAAGAGCCGGACGCGGCTGAGCTTGGCGATCCACCACAGGGCGGGCGCCACGGCGAGGGCGACGACGGTCAGCAACGGCGACAGCACCACCATGACCACCAGGGAGATGGCGAACAGCAGGACGTTGCCCAGCATCATCGGCACCATGAACAGCAGCGACTGCACGAGCTGGAGGTCGCTGGTGCCGCGGCCGACGACCTGTCCCGTACTGAGTTCGTCCTGCCGCCGGCCGTCCAGCCGCGTGATGGCCCGGTACATCCGGGTCCGCAGGTCGTGCTGGACGTCCAGGGCGAGCCGGCCGCCGTAGAAGCGGCGGATGTACGTCAGCACGTACACGGCGAGCGCGGCGACGATCAGCAGGGTCGCCCACGGTGCGAGGGATCGTTCGTGCTTGACGATCACGTCGTCGATGATCAGCTTCGGTACGAGCGGGACGAGTGCCATGACGGCCATCCCGGCGAGCGAGGAGCCGAGCGCGAGCAGTACGTCCTGTTTGTACTGCCAGCACGTGCGCGTCAGGCGCCGCGCCCAGCCCTCTTCCGCCGTATCCGTGTCCGCCCCTGCCACGCGACGCCTCCCGCCGGTCGATTTCTTACCGCAAGGCACCAACAGCGACGGCCGGTGATTTCATCCCACGGCAACAAATCCGGCGGTCATCGGTCATGGACCTCAAAGGCGGACGGTCATGTCGTAGAGCCGGGTGATCTGCTGCGCCCGCTGGTTGTCGTCGCTGACCAGGAGCAGGTGCAGCCGCCCGTGCGCGCGCCCCAGGACGGTCATGCCCTCGATGTTGTCCAGGAGGGGGTTGATCTGCGGCTGCCGGGCGGGCGCGCCGAGGGACGGGCAGCGCGTGAGGTCGGCGAGCAGGGTCTTGGTGGCGGGGCGGGTGGCACCGGTCAGCCGCTCGGTGCCCCGGGTGTCGTCCGCCTGGCGCGGGTCGGCGAGGTAGAGGCGGATGGTGTTGCCCTGCGGTTCGAATTTACGTTCGAGTACGAGGAGGCGGCCGTCGCCGATCGAGGTGATCTCGGGGATCGTCATGCCCTCCTCTGCCGGGTAGGCGTATTGCCTGCCCAGGGCGTAGCCGCCGTGCGGCTGCCGCTGCCAGGTCTGGAAGCGGTGCAGCGGGCGGCCCTGCGCGTCGGTGCCGTCGCCGGCGAGCGGGCCCTCCATGGACGCGGTGAGGGTACGGCCGCCGGGGCCCGCGGTCAGGCCCTCGAAGGTCTGGTTGGCGGTGGCCCGGCCCGCCGGGGCGACCCGCAGCGCGTCCGGTACGGGCAGCCGTCCGGCCGGGTGCCCGGCCGGGTCGTAACGACGGACCGACGGCTCGGTCTCGGAGGTGATCAGCCGGTCGCCGTCCTTCTCGACGACGAGGCCCTCGGAGTCCAGCGGCCTGCCGTCCTCGTCGGCGAGCGGGACGCCGCGCAGCGGCTCACGCGTCCGGCCGTCCAGCGTGACCAGCGCGGACCGGTCGGAGAGCGCGAGCAGGTCGCCGTCGGTGTCGCGGGCGAGCGCGGAGAGGTTCCCGACGTAGAGGCCGTCGACGGACCGCTTGTCCAGGGCGTCGGAGTACCGGTCGACGGAGACGCGCGGGGAACAGGCGTGGCCGGCGGCGGGCGTGCCCGGCGGGGCGGCGGACGTGGCCGCCGCGGCGGTCGCCGGGAGGGTTCCGGCGACGAGCAATGTGGCGGCGAGCACGGCCGGTATCGCGGTGGTGATGCGCACGGCGGGTCCTTTCGGTCGGCAGCGGGCGGGGCGCCCGGGGAGATCCTTTCCCTCGGGCGCCCCGCCCGCACCGTGCGTACCGTCTGGCGGAACGGCGACCGTCAGTCCTTGGCGTCGGCCACCGTCAGCTCTTCGATGCCCGGGTGGGTCTTGGCGTCCGCCTTGCCGCGCACGGTGACCCGGACGTACCGCGCCGGCGACGTCCCGGCGTATCCGGTGCCGGTCCAGTGCCGTCCGTCGCGCGAGACCTGGACCTGGTACGACGCGGGCTTGGTGGCCGTCCAGTGCGGAGTGACCGTGCCGATGCGGCGGACGGTGCCCAGGTCGGCGGTGAGCGTGCCGGTGGCGGCGTCGGGCACCCACGCGGTGGTGGTGTTGCCGTCCAGCGCGGCGCCCGCGTACATCCCGGGCTCCTCCGACGTGGCCTTCGCCGACGCGCAGCGGGCCACGTTGGTGGTCGGCTCCTGGTCGGGGCGGCGGGTCTTCAGCGTCAGCGGCGACCCCTGGCCGACGATCCGCTCGCCCTCCGGCGTCGCGACCGTCATCGGCTCACCGCCGGTCAGCCGCACCTCGGTGTGGTGCGCGCCGAGCGCCACGTCGTACGTGCGGCCCTGCCAGCGCAGGCCGCGCAGGGTGACGCCGTCGGCGAGCTGCGGCGGCAGCGTCGGGTCCAGGGTGATCCGGTCCTCGCCCAGCCGCAGGCCGGTCAGGCCGTGGGTGAAGACCTGCAGGAAGCCGCCCTTGCCGGTGAGGAAGTCCTGCGCGGGCGAGCCGGCGAGCGGATCCCCGGCGCCGGCCTTCTCGCCGCGCGCCTCGGAGAAGAGGTGGAACGGGCCGCGCATGAACGGCCGCACGGACCGCTGGAGATACGTGTACGTCGCGCAGCCGGGCTCGCCGATCTCGGCGGCGTCGATGGCGTGCACCGAGTCGGTCATGGCCGGGCCGTCCGGGTCGGTGTGCGCGGCGTAGTAGTCCAGCGTCTTCGCCTTGGCCGCGTCGGACATCGGCCACTGCAAGGGGTACTGCAGCAGCACGGTGTCGGCCTGCTTGATGGTGGTGCCCTTGTAGCCGTCGTACTGCTGGAAGACCTGCTTCTTCTTGTCGTACGGGATGCGCAGCTTGTCCGCGATGGTGTTCCACGAGGCGGGCGCGTGCTTGCCGAGGACGGCGGCGGCGCGGGTAGCGTGCCGGAGTGCGGTGGCGGCGCCCGCGTTGGTGAACACGCCGTCGTTCACGCCGTTGCTGTACTCGTCCGGGCCCGCGACGTTCTTGACCGAGTAGCTGCCGTCACCGTTGTGCGTGACGCGGGAGGCCCAGAACTGCGCGATGCCCTGCATGAGGGGCCAGCCGCGGTCCCGCAGCCAGCCGGTGTCCTTGGTGGCGAGGTAGTACTGCCAGGCGGCCAGCGAGACGTCGCCCATCAGGTGGTTCTGGGTCTTGCAGTGCGGCGGGTCCCAGCTGTGGCACTCCTTCCACAGATCGCCCTTGCCGCCGCTGGTCCACGGGAAGAACAGCCCGTCGTAGCCGAGCTTCTTGGCGTTGGCGCGGGCACCGGCCCGGGTCTTGTAGCGGTACTCGACGATGGACCGGGCGAGCTCCGGATGGGCGGCCAGCAGGCCCGGGTACATCCAGGTCTCGGCGTCCCAGAAGATCTCGCCCGCGTAGTTGTCGCTGGTCAGACCGGCCGGGGCGATGCTGTCCGAGCCTCCCTCGCGGGAGTTGGCGAGCAGTCCGTACTGCGCGGAGCGCACCCAGTCCTGGAGGTCGCGCTGCTCGCGGCCGCGCACCTCGATGTCGGAGTGCCACAGGTGCTGCCAGGCGGTGGCGTGGGAGTGGTAGAGGCGGTCCCAGCCCTGCGCCGCGGCCTGCTGGGAGGCGCGGGTGGCGGCGGCTCTGGGGTCGTGCGAGGTGAGCGCGGTGTCCACGCCGACGTACTTGGAGACCTCGTACGTCCGGCCCTTGTGCACGGGGAAGCCGACGCCCTGATGCGCCGTCAACTTCTCGGGCGCCTCGGCCTTCTGTTCACTTTCCGAACGAATGCCCGGGCCCGTACGGAGCGTGGAGGCCACCGCGCCCGCCGTCCTCGTCCCGTCGGTGCGGAAGGTGACGTCCTGCGTGCGGTCGCCGGCGCGGGCGCCGCCGCCGGTCTGCGAGATCCGGCGGGCGCCGCGCCCGTCGAGGGTGTCGGTGACGGTCGCCGGGCCGCTCCAGTGCGGCGTCATCCGCAGCCGTACGGCACCGGTGTGCGCGTGCGTGCGGTCCGCGAGCACGTCGAAGACCAGGTCGGTGGCGCGGCCGTCGGCGGCGGTCCAGGTCAGCGACGTACGGACCAGGCCGCAGCGCATCAGGAGGGACTGCCGGTAGTGCGAGATGCGGCCGGGCTTCGTGGCGGAGCTGAAGGTCTCGGCACCGGGGCCGCCGGTGGCCACGTCCAGCGTGGACCAGGTGGGCAGCGCGGCGATGGCCTGCCGCTTCTTCACCGACTTGGGGCCCTCGGCGTACAGGCCCGCGGCGAAGGAGCCGTCGTAGCGCGGCGTGAACAGCGGCCAGCCGGTCTTCTCGCCCGGGGCGGCGTACCCGGTGCCGTTGGGCGGCACGCGCTGCCCGAGGTAGCCGTTGCCGACGTACGGGTGAGCACTGTCGTCGGGGTCGATGCGTGTGGCGGTGGACGTCCAGCCGGGGCCGTCGGAGGCGCAGGAGCCGTCGGCGGCCGGGGTGCTCCCGGTCGCCGCGGCAGGCCCTGCGGGGTGGCCGCCGTCCTCCGCCGCGACGGAGGAGACGGAGGGCACGGCCGCGATGAGCGCGCCCGCGAGCAGGGGGACCAGCAGCCGCCGGCCGGCACGCGGCAGCGGACGTGGGGAGTACGTCATTGTTCTCCGTCGACGGGTCGTCGGGCACGGGAGGCAGCGAGCCAGACCTGGCGCTGCCCGCAGCGAACCTAAAGTTATGAACAGTTCGCGTCAACGGTCCACGCGCTTTGTTCACTTTCCGAAGCCGGAGAATCCGCAGGATCACCCCTGTGCGTCGGCCAGGTGCGTCGGCGCGAACATCCGCAGCCGGGCCGGGAGGACGACCACGGAGGGGCCGGGCGCGGCCAGCGCCGCCGCCAGGTCCTCCCGCAGCCGCTCCGGGGCACTCGTCACCGCCGGCACGCCGAAGGACTCGGCCAGCGCGGCGAAGTCGGGCCGCGCCAGCTCGGTGCCGGTCGCCCGCCCGAACGCGTCCGTCATGTACTCGCGCAGGATGCCGTAGCCGCCGTCGTCCACGATCAGCCAGGCCACCGGCAGGTCGTACTGGCGCGCCGTGGCCAGCTCGGCGAGCGAGTACATGGCACCGCCGTCGCCGCTCACGGCGAGCACGGGGCGCGCTGCCCCATCGGCGCCCGCCGCGGCCCGGCCCGCCACGGCGGCGCCCAGCGCGGCCGGGAATCCGTACCCCAGTCCCCCGGCGCCCTGCGCGGAGTGCATCGCGCCCGGTGTCCGCGGGTCGAAGGCGGACCAGGCCCAGTAGCCGAGGATCGTCATGTCCCAGCAGCTGACCGCGTCGTCCGGCAGCGCGTCGCGGACGGCGGCCAGCACGTTCCGCTCCAGGTCCAGGCCCTGCCCGTCGATCCGCTCCCGTACGCGGGCGAGCAGCGCGGCGGTCGCGTCGGGTGCGGCGGTCGCGTCGCCGTCGGTAGGGCGCTCGGTCACCCGCGCGGCCAGCTCCCCGAGCGCGAGCCGGGCGTCGGCGTGCAGTCCGAGCGCCGGGTGGTTGGACTCCAGCTTTCCGGCGTCCGCCTCGATCTGGATCACCCGGCCGCGGGGCCGGAGGGTGTGGTAGTTCGACGACAGCTCGCCGAGGCCAGAGCCGACGACGAGCAGCACATCGGCGTCCTCCAGGAAGTCCGTGGTGTGCCGGTCCTCCAGCCAGGACTGGAGCGAGAGCGGGTGCGTCCAGGGGAACGCGCCCTTGCCGCCGAACGTCGTCGCGACCGGCGCCCGCAGCCGCTCGGCCAGCGCGCGCAGCTCGGGCTCGGCGCCGGCCCGTACGACGCCGCCGCCCGCGAGGATCACCGGGCGCGCGGCTTCCGAGAGCAACTGAGCTGCACTGTCGAGGAGTTCGGAGCGCGGGGCCGGGACGCGCGGATGGACGGTGAGGGTACGGACCGGTGGCACGTCCGGGCCGACCGGCGCGAGCAGTACGTCCTGCGGGATCTCCAGCCACACCGGTCCGTGCGGCACGCTCAGCGCGGACTCCCAGGCCTCGGCGACGGCGGACGGGATCTGCGCGGCGGTGCGGGCGCTGTGCACGGACTTCACCACGCCGCGGAACGCCGCGCTCTGGTCGCGGAGTTCGTGCAGGTATCCGTGGCGGCCGCCGCCCAGCCCGGCGACCGGCACTTGGCTGCCGATCGCGAGGACGGCGGCCGAGGCGGCGGCGGACTCCTGCAGGGCGGCGAGCGTCATGAGGGCGCCGGGGCCGGTGGAGACCATGAGCGGTGCGACGCCGCGGGTGGTACGGGCGTACGCGTCGGCGGCGAACCCGGCGTTGTTCTCCACGCGCAGGCCGACGTACCGCAGTGTGCTGCGGCTGAGCGCGTCGAAGAGGCCGAGGGCGTGCTGGCCGGGGAGGCCGAAGACGGTCTGCGCGCCCAGCGCTTGCAGCGATTCGGTGACCAGGTCGCCTCCGGTGCGGGTGCGCTGCTGCGGCGGGGCCGGATGGGTGCTCATGGGTTGCTCTCCGTGGGACCGTGCGGGTGGTCTTTGGGGTATCCGCGGCCTGGCGGCCGCGTCGTCCTCAAACGCCGGACGGGCTGGGTTTGGTGGGGGTGGCCAAGCGCGCCCGCCACTCCGCCAGTACCGCCGGGTCCGTCGGTCGGGAGGCCAGGCTCACCGCCACGTACGCCGCCAACGACACCGCCAGGCCGTAGTAGATCGGTTCGTTCGCGAGGACGCCGCGCCAGGTCATCAGGCCGATGACCGTCGCGCCGCCCGCTGCGACAGCGGCCAGCGCGCCCGCGCCCGTGCCGCGCTTCCACAGCAGGCCGCCGAGGATCGGTACGAGGAGGCCGCCGACCAGGAGGTTGTAGGCGACCGTCAGCGCCTGGACGACGTCGTGGATCGCGATGGCGATGCAGATGACGGCGACGCCCATGACCAGGATGAACACGCGGTTGCCGCGCACCTCGTCGCGTTCCCCGGCGGCCGTACCGCGGCCCACCGCGCCCCGGATCCGCGACCAGATGTCGTTGTTGGCCACCGTCGCGCAGGCGATCAGCGCGCCCGAGGACGTGGACATCACGGCGGAGAGCGCCGCCGCCAGCACCAGTCCGCGCACCCCCACCGGCAGGGCGTCCTTCACGATCGTGGCGAACGCGTCGTCCGGGCTGCCGAGATGCGGGTAGAGCACCTTGGCCGCCGTACCGATCACGGCTCCGGCGAGCGCGTACACCAGGCAGTACGTACCGGCGGCCGTGCCGCCCAGCCGCGCGACGCGGTCGCTGCGCGCCGTGAACACCCGCTGCCAGATGTCCTGGCCGATCAGCATCCCGAAGGAGTAGATGAGGACGTAGGTGAAGACGGTCTGGCCGCCGATGCCGAGCGGGGCAAAGTAGTCGTCCGGGAGTTCGGCGCGGAGCTGCCCGAGGCCGCCCGCCTTGATGACGGCGACCGGCAGCAGGAGGAGCAGTACGCCGATCGTCTTGACCACGAACTGCACCATGTCGGTCAGCGTGATCGACCACATGCCGCCGAGCGTGGAGTACGCGACGACGATGGCCCCGCCGAGGACGATCGACACCGTGCGGTCCAGGCCGAAGAGGACGTCGAAGATGGTGGCGTACGCGATCGTGGACGTGACGGCGAGCATCAGGGTGTACGCCCACATCACGACGCCGGAGATGACGCCGGCCGCGCCGCCGTAGCGCAGGTCGAGCATCTCGGAGACCGTGTAGACCTTCAGCCGGGCGATCCGGGCGGAGAAGAAGAGGCTCAGCGCGAGCAGGCCGAGGCCGATGGTGAAGACCATCCAGGCGCCGGAGAGGCCGTACTGGTAGCCGAGTCCGACGCCGCCGATCGTGGAGGCGCCGCCGAGGACGATCGCGGCCATGGTCCCGGAGTACATGAACGGGCCCAGGCGCCGCCCGGCGACCAGGAATTCGCTCTTGGAGCGGGCGCGGCGCATACCCCACCAGCCCACGGCGAGCATGCCGGCCAGATAGAGGACGATCACCGCGTAGTCGACAGCCATGGGCCATCCCTTCGGCAGGGCGGGGGGGGAGGGGGCGGGGCGGGTTTTCGTGGGTTGACCTTAGGAAACGGCGTGGCGGCGCAGAAGTGTACGTTTCCTCCACCGTGCTGCTGAGGAATGGATGATCCGCACATGGCTGACGCGTCGCACCCCTCGCCGCCGCCCACCCCGGGCGTCCCGCTGTCCGCGCTGCTCGCCCGCGCCGACCTCGGGCTGCGGCAACTCGCCGGGCCGCGCGCCGACGCCGACATCCACTGGGTGCACACCTCGGAGATGGCCGACCCGGAGCCGTATCTGCTGGGCGGCGAGCTGCTGCTGACGGCCGGGGTGCACCTGGACGAGGCGGCGGGCGCGGGTGCCCCTCTCGACGGCCCTCTCGACGACTCCCTCGATGGCTCTCTCGACGACTCTCTCGATGGCTATCTCAACGGCTATGTGGAGCGCACGGTCGCGGCGGGCGCCGTGGCGCTCGGGTTCGGGATCGCGCCGGTGCACGACGCGGTGCCGCGTGCGCTGGTCGCGGCCTGCGACCGGTACGGGCTGCGGCTGCTGGAGGTACCGGCCGGGACCCCGTTCACGGCCGTGGAGAGCGCCGTGTGGCAGGCCATGACCGAGACCCGGCACCGCGAGCTGACCCGCATCGGCGACGGTCAGCGCGCGCTGGCGGCGGCCGCCGCCGGGCCCGATCCGGTACCGGCCGTGCTGCGCACGCTCGCCCGCCAAGTGGGCGGCTGGGCCGCGGTGTCGGGGCCGGGCGGAGACGGCGAACTGGCCGCCGCCGGGCCTCGGCCGCC
>NZ_JBEPFC010000148.1:0-17982 GCF_040301705.1 Streptomyces sp. NPDC000151
CGCCACCGCCGCGAACGTCTCGTACGTGCCCTGCAGGATCCCCTGGGTGCCGATGTAGATCCACGAACCGGCCGTCATCTGCCCGTACATGGTCAGCCCCAGTTGCTCCAGGCGCCGGAACTCCTCCCAGTTCGCCCAGTCCCCCACCAGATTGGAGTTGGCGATCAGGACACGCGGGGCCCACTCGTGCGTCTGCATGACACCCACCGGGCGGCCGGACTGCACCAGCATCGTCTCGTCCTGCTTCAGCGTCCGCAGGGTGCGCACCATCGCGTCGAAGGAGCGCCAGTCGCGGGCCGCCTTGCCGGTGCCGCCGTAGACGACGAGCTTGTCGGGGTGCTCGGCGACCTCCGGGTCCAGGTTGTTCTGGAGCATCCGCAGGGCGGCCTCCTGCTGCCAGCCGAGGGCGGAGAGTTCCGTGCCGCGGGCCGCGCGGACGGGGCGTGCGCCTGTCATGGGGGTGTCCTTTCGAAAGAGCGGGATGGCGGGGGTCAGCGGAGCCGGCCGGTGACCGACTCGGCGGCGCGCAGGGCCTCGCCCGAGGCCACGTACTGCACGGCCGCCTCGATCTCGGGCGCGAGGTAGCGGTCGGTGCCGGGGCCCGGTACGTCCGTGCGGAGACCCGCGACGACCGCGGCGGTGGCCGGGGCCGGGGTGAGCGGGGCGCGGAGGTCCAGGGCGCGGGCCGCGGTGAGGATTTCGATCGCGATGACGCGGGTGAGGCCGTCGATCGCCTTGCGCAGCTTGCGCGCCGCCGCCCAGCCCATGGAGACATGGTCCTCCTGCATGGCGCTGGAGGGGATGGAGTCGACCGAGGCGGGGGCCGCGAGGCGCTTGAGCTCGGAGACGATCGCGGCCTGGGTGTACTGGGCGATCATGTGGCCGGAGTCGACGCCGGGGTCGTCGGCGAGGAACGCGTTGAGGCCGTGGTTGCGGGCCACGTCCAGGAAGCGGTCCGTGCGGCGCTCGGCTATCGAGGCGACGTCGGCGACGGTGATCGCGAGGAAGTCCAGGACGGCGGCGACCGGGGCGCCGTGGAAGTTGCCGTTGGACTCGACGCGGCCGTCGAGGGTGACGACGGGGTTGTCGACGGCGGCGGCGAGCTCGCGGGAGGCCACCAGTTCGGCGTGGCCGAGGGTGTCGCGGGCCGTGCCGTGGACCTGGGGCGAGCAGCGCAGCGAGTACGCGTCCTGCACGCGCGTGCACTCCGGGCCGCGGTGGCTGGCGACGATCGCGGAGTCGGCGAGTACGGCACGGAGGTTGGCGGCGCTGTCGGCCTGGCCGGGGTGCGGGCGCAGGGCCTGGAGGTCGGCGGCGAAGACCGCGTCCGTGCCGAGCTGGCCCTCGACGCTCATGGCGGCGCCGAGGTCGGCGGTGGCCAGCAGCCGGCGCAGGTCGTGGCAGGCCAGGACGAGGGTGCCGAGCATCCCGTCGGTGCCGTTGATGAGGGCCAGGCCCTCCTTCTCGTGCAGGACGACCGGCTCGATGCCGGCGGCGGCGAGCGCCTCGGCGGCCGGGCGCAGCACGCCGTCGGCGTCGCGGACCTCGCCCTCGCCCATGACGGCGAGCGCGCAGTGGGCGAGCGGGGCGAGGTCGCCGGAGCAGCCGAGGGAGCCGTATTCGCGGACGACCGGGGTGATGCCGGCGTTGAGGAGGTCGGCGTAGGCCTGCGCCGTTTCGAGGCGGACGCCGGTACGGCCGGTGGCGAGGGTGGACAGACGCAGCAGCATGAGCGCGCGGATCACCTCGCGCTCGACCTCGGGGCCGGAGCCGGCGGCGTGCGAGCGGACCAGGCTGCGCTGGAGCTGGGCGCGGAGTTCGGTGGGGATGTGCCGGGTGGCGAGGGCGCCGAAGCCGGTCGAGACGCCGTAGTGCGGGGTGACGTCGTCGGCCAGGGCCTCGATGACCTTGCGGCTGCGGGTGATCTCTTCCTGCGCCGCGGGGGAGAGCGTGACGGGGGCGCCGTGGCGGGCGACGGCCACGACATCGTCGGCGGAAAGCGCGCCGACGTCGATAACAACAGTTGACATGCCTCAATGAAGCACCAGGTCAGACCTACTGTTCCATGCCTCACGGAGGCTTTCTGTCTGGGATCCCAGACACTTGCCACGGCCCGGGACGATGCGGCAGGGAGCGCCCCTTCAGGGGCGCGGGGAACTGCGCGAGCAACCACGACGGCGGGGACGCCGGGCGCCGACCCGCACCCCCACGGCGATTACTCTCGGGCCATGGCAACCGTCCCCGCAGCCGCCCAGGTCCTGGCGATCCTCCGGTATCTCGCCGGCCAGCTCGGGCCGGTCCCGGCGGCCGCGATCAGCCGCGACGTAGGTCTGCCCCGCTCGACCACGTACCACCTCCTCGACACCCTCGCGCAGGACGGATTCGTGGCGCATCTACCGGACGAACGCCGGTACGGCCTCGGCGTCAGCGCCTTCGAACTCGCCTCCGGGTACAGCCGCCAGGCGCCCTTCCAGCGGCTGGCGCGGGCGCCGCTGACGGCGCTGGTCGACCGCACGGGGCACAGCGCGCACCTCGCGGTGCTGCACGGCCGCGAGGTCATCTACGTCATCGAGGAGCGGGCGCCGGGGCGGGCGCCGCTGGTGACGGAGGTCGGCGTGCGGCTGCCCGCGCACCTGACGGCCAGCGGCCGGGCCATGCTCGCGCGGCTGCCGCGCGCCCAGGTCCGCGCGCTGTTCCCGGACCCGTCCGCGTTCGTCGTCCGGCACGGCATCGGTCCCGGCTCGCTCTCCGCGCTGCGCCATCTGCTGGTGGAGGTGCGGCGCCGCGGGTACGCCACGGAGGAGGGCGAGGTCACCCCGGGCTTCTCCTCGGTCGCGGCGCCGGTGCTCGACCACGGCGCGCACCCGGTCGCCGGGGTGGCCGTGACCTACCCCGCCGCCGAGGTGTCGGCGGACCAGCAGGCGGGCATCGCCGAGCAGGTGGCCCGTACCGCCCGGGACCTGACGCTGCGGATCGGGGGGACGCTGCCGGTGCCGTAGGGCCGGCGTCCCGTAGGACCCGCGTCTCACGGGTGCATGCGCGCACCCTTGACGATCTTGTCGACGGCGTTCTTCGGCCCGTACACGGCCAGGCCCACGAGGTCGAGCTGATCCCGGCCGACCGCCCGTACGGCGGCCCGGTTGTCCCGGTCGTTGCCGGTCGCGAAGAGGTCGGAGGTGAACACCGAGAGGGCGACGCCACGGCTGAGCGCCCGGCCGTGCGAGGCGGTGAGCGCCTCCTTCGTACCCTCGAAGACCAGCACGGGCTGGCGGAACATCCGCAGGTAGTCGTTGCCGTCGGCGTCCGCGTACGGCTCCCCGATCACGTCGGGGACCTCCGTACCGATACCGCTGACGAGGAAGGCGGTGACGTTCAGCCGCTGCCAGGTCTCCAGGTCCTCGCGCAGCAGGACGGCGATCTTGGTGTCGAAGCGGACGGGTGTGTGCGCGGTGGTGTTCGGGGATTCCATATCGCGGATTCTTCCGATCCGCCCCGCGCCCGGTCTTGTACGTTCTTTGCATGGTCAGCCGTCCTCGCCCGCAGGTCACGGCCTGGCGTCCGGCGGTGGCCGGCATCGCCGAGGTCTACCACGCGCATCTGACCGGCCACGCCTATCCCATGCACACCCACGACGCGTGGACGCTGCTCATCGTCGACGACGGCATGGTGCGCTACGACCTGGACCGGCACGAGCACGGCGCGCTGCGGTCGGGCGTCACGCTGCTGCCCCCGCACGTACCGCACAATGGCTCGCCGATCACACCGGAGGGCTTCCGCAAGCGCGTGCTCTACCTCGATCCCGAGGCGGCGGGCCTGGGCGAGGAGTACATCGGGCTCGCGGTCGACACGCCCGTACTGGAGGACGTCACGCTGCGCGACCGAATCCACCGGCTGCACGACGCCCTCGTCCTGCCCGGCGAGGAGCTGGAGGCCGAGAGCCGGCTCATGGGCGTCGCCGAGCGGCTGCGGCGGCACTTGACGCGGCGCGCTGTGCCGGCCGCGCCGCCCGCCGCCGGTCCGGGCCTCGCCCGGCAGCTGCGGGACCTGCTCGACGCGCGCCTCGGCGAGGGGCTGACGCTCCAGGAGGCGTCCGGCCTGCTGCACGCCCATCCGGCACATCTCGTACGGGCGTTCAGCCGCGAGTTCGCCATCAGTCCGCACCAGTACCTCACCGCGCGCCGCGTCGACCTCGCGCGGCGGCTGCTGCTGGACGGCATGGCGCCGCGGGACGCCGCGGCCGCCGCGGGCTTCCACGACCAGCCGCATCTCACCCGGCACTTCAAGCGTGTCCTCGGCGTTCCGCCGGGGCACTTCACTCCCCGGTACCCGGCTCCAGCGCCGTCACGGTGAACTCGCCGCCGCAGACCCGCAGCCCGGAGGTGCGCAGGGTCATCGACTCCTTGGAGCCGGGCGGGTAGGTCTGGAGGAGGTACGGGCTCTTCCAGCACGGGGTGTCCTTCAGGCCGTCCTGGATGGTGTGCAGTACGGCGTACGCGCTGCCGCCCGGCTTCAGGGTGACGGCCGTGCCCGCCGCGCCCTCGCGGGTGGCGGGGCGGCCGATGATCTGGCCGTCGCGCTGGATCAGCGAGACGCCGGGGTAGCCGCGCAGCGTGCAGGAGGTCTTGCCGTTGTTGGTGAACACCAGCGGGTAGCGGATGTTGCCCGCGCCCACGTCGGCGCGGCCCAGGCGCAGACCCATTCCGGAGGCCGTGCAGCGGTCGGAAGAGGTGTCGGTGGACGCGGCGGAGGCGGTGCGCGCCGAGGCGGTACGCACGGCGGTGCCCTTCGCGGCCTGGCCGGAGGGGGACTTGGCGGCGGCCGAGCTGCCGCCGTCGGCCGCGGCGGACGACGATCCGGAGGCGGCCGCGGAGGACGAGCCCGAAGCCGGCCCCGAGTCGGAAGCGGCGGCGGACGAGGCGGCCGAGGCGCCGGTCTTGACGCCGGAACCGTCGTCCTGACAGGCGGTGAGCGCGAGCGCGGCAGCGGCGGCGATCACCGTGGCGGTGGCGGCCTTGCGGCCGCGGCGGAGGCTGGTGTGGTGCGACATGGAAATCCCCTTACCGGGTCGGTACGTACGGTCCTTTCGGTCCCGCACCATCTACCTTGCCGAGTCCCACTGATGAGCCACTAACACACCACTAACGTGCCGTTCACGCCATCGGTCGGACCGCTTCGTAAAGCCGCGCCAGCAGCTCGTCCAACTCCTTCACCGTAGCGCCGTCCACCAGCCGGCGGAGGAAGAGCACCGGTAGCGTCCGCGGGTCTGCGGCCCTTCCGTACCCGTGGCTGGCTGGCGGAGAACTGAACCGCAGCTAAACTTAACCGGTTTTGCTCCAACTGTTGTACGTGCCGAAGTCTCGTTCTAGCCTCGCTGCCAGCCGCCGGTCGAAGGGGATTTCCTTCCCCGTCTCTTTCGACGCGAGGACGCCAATGAGCGTCCCCGGCGGTGAATTGACGTCCCGCTGCCCGGCGTGAGCCGCTGTATCCACAACCCGGGCAGCAGGATATCCAACCGGCTCGAACATGTCCCTTTCCGGTCTGCCGGCGCCTCGCCGGGACGGACCGCACGAGCCACCACCCTGGGAGCAGCATGAGGAAGAGACTGGCCACCGCAGCGGGAGCGTTACTGGCCCTGGCCGCCGCTGTCCTGGCCGCACCCTCCCCCGCGCAGGCCGATACGCGGGCCGAGACACCGACCGAGACGCGGACCGCACCGGGCTTCCATGTCGCCGACGGCCGGCTTCTGGACGCGAACGGCGAGGAGTTCGTCCTGCGCGGCGTCAACCACGCCCACGCCTGGTATCCCACCAGGACCGCGCAGGCCCTGAAGGACGTCAAGGCGCTGGGCGCCAATTCCGTGCGCGTGGTGCTCGCCACGGGCGACCGCTGGACCAAGAACGACACCGCCGATGTCGCGGCCGTCGTGTCGCAGTGCAAGCAGAACCGGCTCGTCTGCGTCCTGGAGGCGCACGACACCACCGGCTACGGCGAGCAGGCTGGAGCCGTCACGCTCTCCCGCGCGGTCGATTACTGGATCAGCATCAAGGACGCGGTGCAGGGTCAGGAGAAGTACGTCCTCCTGAACATCGGGAACGAGCCGTACGGCAACGGCGCTTCCGGAGCCACGTCGTGGACCGCCGACACCGAGAACGCGATCGGCCGAATGCGGGCGGCCGGATTCGCGCACACGCTCATGGTCGACGCCCCCAACTGGGGCCAGGACTGGTCCTTCACGATGCGCGACCATGCCGCGGAGGTATTCGCCGCGGACCCCGCGAAGAACACGGTGTTCTCCGTCCACATGTACGGCGTATTCAACACCGCCGACAAGGTGAAGGACTACCTCAATCGGTTTACCACTCAGCATCTTCCCCTCGTCGTCGGGGAATTCGGCGACCTGCACTCGGACGGTGATCCGGACGAGGCCGCCATCATGTCCACCGCGCAGCAGCTCGGGGTGGGGTACCTCGGCTGGTCGTGGAGCGGCAACGGCGGCGGTGTCGAGTACCTGGACATGGCCAGCGGTTTCGACGCCGCGCACCTCACTCCCTGGGGGCAGCGCATTTTCGACGGCGCCGACGGCATCAAGCAGACCGCCAAGGAAGCCGGCATCTTCGGCGACAGCGGTACACCCGCCGGGAGTTGCGCGGTCAGTTACCGCATCAGTGACTGGGGCAACTGGTTCAACGCGGACGTCACCATCCGCAACACCGGCACGACGGCCGTCAAGGGCTGGCAGCTCGCGTTCGCCTTCCCCGGCGGCCAGCAGCTCAACCAGGCGTGGAACGCCAAGGCCGTCCAGCAGGGCAGCGAGGTCCGGGCCGCCCATGAGTCCTGGACGGAGACCATCCCGGCCGGAGGCACGGTGAGCTTCGGCTTCAACGGTTCTTCCAGCGGCACCAACGGCGTCCCGGCCGCCTTCGCTCTCAACGGCAGTACCTGCGCGAAGAGCTGACATCCGTCGCCCGGCATGGCAGAGGGCCGCGTCCGCACCGGACGCGGCCCTTTCCGTCTCACGGGGAATGCGTGATCACGGGGAATGCGTGCCCGGCGCCGGAGCGGTGGAACCGCGCGGGGTCAGCGACGGCGTCGGCACCTGAAGGCCCGCGGTGTGCACGCCGCCGATCACGTCGAAGAGCACGCGCGCCACCTCGGCGCCGAAGTGCTGCACGTCGTGGCTCATGGCCGACATCGTCGGGTGGGTGATCCGGCACAGCTGGGAGTCGTCCCACGCCAGCAGCGACAGATCGTCGGGGACGGTGCAGCCCATTTCCGCCGCGACGCCCGCCCCCGCGACCGCCATGATGTCGTTGTCGTAGACGATCGCGGTGGGCCGGTCGGCGGCGAGCAGCAGGGTGCGGGTGGCGCGGGCACCCTCCCTCTCGTCGAAGCCGGTGGCGATCTGCCGCGCCTCCTCCAGGCCCAGTTCCCGTGTCGTCGCGTCGAAGGCGCGGGCCCGGATGGCGCTGTGCCCGAGGTCGGCCGGGCCGCCGACGCGCGCGATGCGCCGGTGGCCGAGCGCCGCCAGATAGCGGACGGCCTCCGCGACCGCGGACGCGTCGTCCGTCCACACCGCCGGGAAGGGGCCGGTGAGGGACGGGTGGCCGACAGCGACCGCGGGCAGGCCGAGCCCCCGCAGGGCGGGCACCCGGGGATCCTCCTCGCGGAAGTCCACCAGGATCGCGCCGGCGATCATCCGGCCGCGCCACCACTCCTTGTAGACCGCGACCTCCTCGTCGAGGTCGCGCACCAGCCGCAGCAGCAGCGAGCAGGACCGCTCCGCCAGGACGCTCTCGATGCCCGAGATGAAGTCCATGTAGAACGGCTCCAGGCCGAGCAGCCGGGCCGGCCGGCACAGGGCCAGCCCGACGATGTCGACCCGCTGGCTGGAGAGGCTGCGGGCGGTGGCACTCGGCGCCCAGCCCAGCTCCCGGGCCACCGCGAAGATCCGCTCACGGGTGGCCTGGGAGACGCCGGGCTTGTGGTTGAAGGCGAGCGACACCGCCCCCTTGGACACCCCGGCCCGGGCCGCGACGTCCTTGATCGTGACCCGCTCCGTGGTGCCGCTCACGCCGGTTCCACACAGAACAGGGCGGACCTGACGTCGTCGGCGGTGACGGCGCCGCAGCCGTCCACACGGATGCGTGTCCGCTCGCCGGGCAGCAGGGTCTGCGGGCCGCTGTCGCAGCCGGCGGCCGGGCCGAGCCGGTCGGGCTGGAGCAGCAGGTCTTTGACGAGGGTATGGGCGCTCACCACGACGTCGACCTTATCCCGCTCCCCCGGTACGGGCTCCAGCCGGACGTCGAAGCGGGGCCGGAGGTGCGCGAAGTCCTTGTCGGGTACGGGGAAGTGCAGGGCGCGCAGCCCGTCGGCGTCGGCGACCAGGAACTCCTTCGCGGACCGCGCGTCCGGTACGAGGTCTTCGGGCACCGCGAGCCTGGCGACGGTACGGGGCTCCGCGGTCACCTCGAGGGCGGTCTCACCGACCGTGGCTCCGTCCGCCGCCACCCGCCGCAGCGTCACCGTCGTACGCCAGGGCTCGGCGGACTGGTTCACCGCGGCGAGTACGGGGCCGTCCGCCCCCGGCTGCAGGGTGAGGAGCCGGTCCGCGTACACCCGGCGCAGCTCGTGGTGGAGGGGCTTCAGGCGGCCGTCGCTGTCGATGGCGGCCCAGGAGGTGACGGGCCAGCAGTCGTTGAGCTGCCAGACGACCGTGCCGGCGCACACGGGCCAGTGCGAGCGCCAGTGCTCGATGCCCGCCGCGACCGCCCGGGCCTGCACGAGCTGGGTCAGGTAGTGCCAGCGGTCGAAGTCCTCCGCGGGCAGTGCGAAGTGGCGGGCGACGCCGCGGTTCAGCTTGCCGTTGCCGTCCTCGGCCTTCTGGTGGTGGAGCATGCCCGGGGAGTCGGGAGCCAGGTCCTCGCCGGGCAGGGCACGCCGCAGGGTGGTCAGCGCGGGCGGTGCCTGCCAGCCGAACTCGGCGACGAACCGCGGCACATTGGCACGGTATTCGGCGTAGTCCTGGCGGTTCCACACCTCCCACGAGTGGTACGTGCCGTGGGCGGGGTCGTTGGGGTGGTGATCCCACGAGCCGGACCAGGGGCTGCCTGCCGCGTACGGGCGGGTGGGGTCCAGCTCGGCGACGATGCGCGGCAGCAGGCCGAGGTAGTACCCCTCGCCCCAGGAGTCGCCGGCGAGGGCACCCTCCCAGTCCCAGTCGCGAAAGCCCCACAGGTTCTCGTTATTGCCGTTCCACAGGACCAGCGAGGGGTGCGGCATGAGCCGGACAACGTTGTCGCGCGCCTCGGCCTCGACCTCGCCGCGCAGCGGCTGTTCCTCCGGGTAGGCGGCGCAGGCGAAGAGGAAGTCCTGCCAGACCATCAGCCCGAGTTCGTCGCAGACGTCGTAGAAGGCGTCGTCCTCGTAGATGCCGCCGCCCCACACCCGTACGAGGTCGACGTTGGCGTCGGCGGCCTGGGTGAGGCGCGTGCGGTAGCGCTCGGGGGTGATCCGGGAGGGGAAGGCGTCGTCGGGGATCCAGTTGACGCCGCGGGCGAAGGTGCGTACGCCGTTGACCACGAGGGTGAAGCCGGTGCCGTGCTCGTCGGCCGAGCGGTCCAGCTCGACGGTACGGAAGCCGATCCGGCGGTGCCAGGTGTCCAGCGGGCCGCCCTCGTCGTCGCTCAGGGTGAGGTCGAGGTCGTACAGGGGCTGTTCGCCGTAGCCGCGGGGCCACCACAGGCGCGGGTCCGGCACCTCCAGGCGCAGCACCGCCTCATCGCCGGTCAGTACGGCCTCGGCGCGGGCGCCGGCCACCCCGGCCTCGGCGCGCAGCGTGCGCCCCCGCCCCTGCGCGGTGCGCTCGATCTCCAGCCGCACCTCCACCCGGCCGGTGCCCTCGTCCACGGTGACCAGCGGGCGGACGTGGGCGATGCGGGCGGTGGACCAGTGCTCCAGCCGCACCGGCCGCCAGATGCCGGCGGTCACCAGCGTGGGCCCCCAGTCCCAGCCGAAGTTGCAGGCCATCTTGCGGATGTACTGCGACGGCTCCGGGTAGACGTTGGGCCGGTCCCCCGTGCCGGCACGGACGGCCGCGGCCTCGTCGTAGGCGGAGGCGAAGCGGACCTCCAGCTGCCCGGTGCGGCCCGTGACGTCGAACCGGTAACGGCGGTGCATGTTGCGGGTCGTGCCGACCGGGCGTCCCCCCAGGGTGAGGTACGCGGCCGTGTCCAGGCCGTCGAAGACCAGGTCGGTGCGCTCGTGCGCGCTGTCGTGGTCGAGGTGGCGGACGTAGGTCCACGCGCGGTGGCCCACCCAGGCGACGTCGGTCTCGTTGCGGCCCAGGAACGGATCGGGGATGGCTCCGGCGGTCAGCAGATCGGTGTGGACGCAGCCGGGCACCGTGGCCTTCAACAGGTCCTCGCCGTGGCGCAGGCTCCAGCCCTCGGTGAGCTGGGTGATGTCCTTCATGGTGCGGCTCCAATCGCCCGACTCGGGCAGGTGGACGGACAACGGCGGACAACCTAACCCGCTGACCAGGCCGTGTCCATAAACCGGTCTAGTTCTCGCCCTCGTTCTGCACCGACCAGTTGTTGCATGTGAGGACCTACAGCCTCGACCCTTCGGTAACGATTGGGCATCGTGCTGGAAATCTGCGCTTTACCGGTTAACACATGGCTGACATAGTGCCGACATCCCACGCGCAGAGCTGAGCCGCGATCATGAAGGAGCTGGGCACATGGGGAAGAAGAAGACGTTCACGGGAGCGCTTCTGGCCGCCGCGATCATGACCGTCGCGGGATGCAGTGGCCAGGGCGCGGCGTCCGGGGAGACGGCGAAGGCACCCGCCGACCCCGCCGACGCCTCGGGCACCATCAAGGTGCTGACCCACCGCACCGACCTCGTCCAGAACGGGACGATGGCCAAGTACGCCGCCGAGTTCAACAAGACCTACCCCAAGGTGAAGGTGAAGTTCGAGGCCCTCACCGACTACGAGGGGGAGGCCAAGATCCGGATGAACACCGACGACTACGGCGACGTCCTGATGATCCCGGCCGCCCTCGCCAAGAACGACTACCCGAAGTTCTTCGCCCCGCTGGGCAGCGCCGGGGAGCTGGGCGGCAAATACCGCTTCAGCGACAAGGCCGAGGTCGGGGGCAAGGCGTACGGCATCAGCACCTTCGGCACCGCCAACGGCTTCCTCTACAACAAGGCGGTCTGGAAGAAGGCCGGCATCACCAAGTGGCCCACCACGCCCCAGCAGTTCATCGGCGACCTGAAGACGATCAAGTCCAGGACGGACTCGGTGCCGTACTACACGAACTTCAAGGACGGCTGGCCGCTGACCTCGTGGAGCAACAACATCGGCTCCGTCACCTGTGACGCCAAGGCCAACGACAAGCTGGCCGCGTCCGCCGCGCCCTGGGCCAAGGGCAGCGATCTGCACGTGATCGACACGCTGCTGTACGACACCGTCAAGGGCGGCCTGTCCGAGAAGGACCCCAACACCACCAACTGGGAAGCGTCCAAGGACATGGTCGCCCAGGGCAAGGTCGCCACCATGCAGCTGGGCTCCTGGGCCATCAACCAGATGCGCGACGCGGCCCGGAAGGACGGCACCGACCCCGACGACATCGGCTTCATGCCCTTCCCGGCGCAGCAGGACGGCAAGTACTGCGCCATCCTCGCCTCCGACTACCAGCAGGCGGTCAACATCCACTCCGGCCACAAGACGGCCGCACGGGCCTGGATCGACTGGTTCACGGAGAAGTCCGGCTTCTCGGCGAAGGAGGGCGCCGTGCCCGCACTGAAGTCCGCTCCCCTGCCCAGCACTCTCAAAGATTTCGTTGACAACGATGTCAGGACCCTGGAACGCTCCGAGGCGAAGACCGGCCAGGTGAACGCGATCGACAACGCGGCCGAAATCGGCCTGAACAAGCCGGACTACCGCCAGAAGCTCATCGACACCGCGCGTGGCGCGCAGCAGGGCAGCCTCGATGGCTTCTTCGCGGACCTCGACAAGCGGTGGCACGAGGCGGCCGGCACCGTCGCTCCCTGACCCCGGCCGGCCCCTCTTCCCTCAGCCGTCACCGGCCCCGCCCGGACCAGCGGACGGGGCCGACCGCCCGTCGCAGATCAGCGGACGATGAAAGGCCCGACATGACCGAGACAACCCACGCGGCACCCGTGAAGGTGCCGCGCGCCACCGCCCCGCCTCCCGAGACCGCGCGCCGCTCCTCGCCTCCGGGCGGCACTCTGCTGCGCCGCGTCACCCCGTGGCTCTTCCTCGCGGTTCCCCTGGTCCTGCTGGTCACGTTCACCTACGTGCCGGTGGGCAACATGATCTATTACAGCTTCACGGACTGGGACGGGGTCAGCCCGGACCGCAACTTCACGGGCGTCGCCAACTACGCGCAGCTGTTCACCCGGCCCGAGCTGTTCCGGGTCTTCTTCGTCAGCTTCTACTACCTCGCGGCGTCCGTCGTGCAGATCGCCATCGCGCTGTACTTCGCGACCGTGCTCAGCTTCGACCTGCGCTTCAGGAATTTCTTCAAGGGCATCCTGTTCTTCCCCTACCTGATCAACGGGGTCGCCATCGGCTTCGTCTTCCTGTACTTCTTCCAGGACGGCGGCACCCTCGACTCGGTGCTGTCCTGGTTCGGGGCCGGCAGCGGCCACGCCTGGCTGGGCGACCCCGAGTCGGCGAACACCTCGCTCGCCGGGGTGTCCGTCTGGCGCTTCACCGGCCTCAACTTCGTGCTCTTCCTCGGCGCGATCCAGTCGATCCCCGGCGAGCTCTACGAAGCGGCCCAGCTCGACGGCGCGAGCAGGTGGCAGCAGTTCCGGCACATCATCGCGCCGAGCATCAAGCCCGTACTCAGCCTGAGCGTCATCCTGGCGATCTCCGGGTCGCTGTCGGTGTTCGAGATTCCCTACATCATGACCGGCGGCGCGACCGGCACCACGACCTTCGTCGTCCAGACGGTCAAGCTCGCCTTCCAGTTCAACAAGACGGGCCTGGCGTCGGCCGCCGCCGTCGTGCTGCTCCTGATCATCCTGCTGATCACCTGGATCCAGCGCCGCCTCGTACCCGACGAGAAGGTGGACCTCGTATGACCACGCCCCTGCCCGTACGGCGCCGCCGGCTCGCGCCCGCCCTGACCTACCTGTCGCTGAGCGTCGCGTCGCTGGTCGTCCTCGTCCCGCTCGTCGTCGTCCTCCTCACCTCCCTGAAGACCTCCAGGGAGGTGGCCGACGGCGGCGCCCTGTCGCTGCCCGGCGACTGGCTCAACTTCGGCAACTACGTCACGGCGTTCACCGACGGCAAGATGCTGTCCGCCTTCGCCAACACCGCGCTCATCCTGCTGTTCTCCGTCACGGGAACGGTGCTCATCGGCTCGATGACCGCGTACGCCATCGACCGCTTCGACTTCCGGGCGAAGAAACCGGTCATGGCGCTGTTCCTGATCGCCACCCTCATACCCGGGGTCACCACCCAGGTCGCGACCTTCCAAGTGGTCAACAGCTTCGGCCTGTTCAACAGCCTCTGGGCGCCGATCCTGCTGTACATGGGGACGGACATCGTCTCGATCTACATCTTCCTGCAGTTCATCCGCGGCATCCCGGTCTCGCTCGACGAGGCCGCGCGCCTGGACGGGGCGAACTCCCTCACCATCTACTGGAAGATCATCCTGCCGCTGCTCAAACCGGCGATCGCCACGGTCGTCATCATCAAGGGGATCACCGTCTACAACGACTTCTACATCCCCTTCCTCTACATGCCCTCCGAAGACCTCGGCACCATCTCCACGGCGCTCTTCCGCTTCAAGGGCCCCTTCGGCGCGCACTGGGAGAACATCTCGGCCGGCACCATCCTGGTGATCGTCCCGACCCTGCTCGTGTTCCTCTTCCTCCAGCGCTACATCTACAACGGCTTCGCGCAGGGCGCGACCAAATGACACCGTCCGGCGCCGCGGTCACCGCCCGCCGAAGTCCGGCAGTGCCATGCGGCAGATGCGGGCCCAGGTGGAGGCGTACTGCTTGATGAGCGGGCCGGTGGTGTACGGGATGCCGTGCGCGGTGAGCGTTTCGCGGACCCGGGGAGCGATCTCCGCGTAGCGGTTGCTGGGCAGGTCCGGGAAGAGGTGATGTTCGATCTGGTGACTGAGGTTGCCGGTGAGGATGTGGAAGACGGCGCCGCCCTCCAGGTTGGCCGAGCCGAGCGCCTGGCGCTGGTACCACTGGCCGCGGGTCTCGTTCTCGATCTCCTCTTCGGTGAAGGAGCGGACGCCGTCGGGGAAGTGGCCGCAGAAGATCACCGCGTGCGCCCACAGGCTGCGCGCGGTGTTGGCGGTGAAGTTGCCGAGCAGGCAGGGCACGGCGGAGGGCCCGGCGAGCAGCGGGAAGAGCAGGTAGTCCTTGGCGGCCTGGCGGGCGGCCTTGCGCGCCGTGTTCGTGGCATCGCGGAGGAAGGCCCGCAGGGGCTTGCGGCGTTGGAGTACGGCGTCGGCCTCCAGGTCGTACAGGGCCGCCAGCCACTCGAAGAAGGGCGCACTCAGGGCCGTGTAAAGGGGTTGGAAGAGGTAGACGGGGTGCCACGGCTGGTCCTTGCTCATCCGCAGGACGGTGAAGCCGAGGTCGCGGTCGCGGCCGACGACGTTGGTCCAGCTGTGGTGGATGTTGTTGTGGGTGTGTTTCCAGGCGTCGGAGGGGGTGGGGTTGTCCCACTCCCAGGTGGTGGAGTGGATCGCCGGGTCGCGCATCCAGTCCCACTGGCCGTGCATGATGTTGTGCCCCAGTTCGAGGTTCTCCAGGATCTTGGCGGTGGCCAGGGCGGCGGTGCCGGCGAGCCAGGCCGGCGGCAGCACGGACACGGCCAGGGCCGCGCGCCCGCCGATCTCCAGTCGGCGGTGGACGGCCACGACGGTGTGGATGTAGCGGGCGTCCTCGGCGCCACGACGGGCCAGGACATCGGCACGGATACGGTCGAGTGCGCGGCCGAGGCCTTCGGTGTCCGTGCCGCGCGGCGGCGCGTCGGACGGGTCGGTCGCGTCGGACGGGTCGGACGGGGCGGCCCGGTCGGGCAGGGCCGGATCGGTCGGAACGACTGTGGCCATGGTGGAGGCTCCTCCGGTGAGGCGCGCAGGGACGCACAGGACGATGCGAGGGTTCAAGAGCTCACAGGTCGAGGGTGACGGGGCCGTGCGGGGCCGAGACGCAGGTCTGGATCAGGTCGCCCGGCTCGCCGTGCACCTGGCCGGTGCGCAGGTCGCGGACCCGGCCGTGCAGGAGCGGGCTGACGCAGCCGTAACAGATGCCCATGCGGCAGCCGCTCGGCATGGCCACCCCGGCGGCCTCTCCGGCGTGGAGCAGCGGCGTACCGGGGCCGGTGTCGGCCGTCACGTCGCTTGCCGCGAAGTGCACCCGTGTGCCGCCCTGGCCCTTTCCGCCGACGGTGCCGGACGGCGGGGGCGGTGCGGGGCGGAAACGCTCGATGCGGAGGCGGTCCGCGAGTCCTTCCGCGGCCCAGTGGCGTTCGGCGGCCGTCAGCAGGGCGGTGGGGCCGCAGGCCCAGGTGTCGCGCTCCCGCCAGTCCGGGCAGACGGCGGGCAGTAGCGCCGGGGTGAGGTGACCGGCCGGGCGGACACCGGCGCGCGTGTGGTGCTCGTGCAGCCGGAACCAGGGCAGGTGCTCCTCCATCGCCCGCAGTTCCGGTCCGAAGACCGTGCGGGCGGGATCGGGAGCGGAGTGCACCAGCAGCACGTCCGTGCCCGGCGCGAGCCGTGCGCCGCCGGCCAGGGCCCGCAGCATGGCCATGACCGGGGTGATGCCGATTCCGGCGGTGAGTAGCAGCAGCCGCCGGGGAGGCGGGTCGGGCAGGTGGAAGTCGCCCTGGGCCGGGCCGAGGCGCAGCACATCGCCCGGGCGGAGACGGTGGGCCAGGTAGCGGGAGACGCGGCCGTCCGGCAGGGCCTTGACCGTGATCGAGAACGGGGCTCCGGGCGCGCCGGGTGGCGTGGTGAGCGAGTAGGTGCGCCAGTGCAGTACCCCGCCGATCCGCACCCCCACCGGGGTGTACTGCCCGGCCCGGCGTGCGGGCCGCCAGCCGTGACCGGGGCGGATCACCAAGGTCACCGTGTCCGTCGTCGCCGTCCGTACCTCCGCCACCCGTCCGGCCGGACACCGCCGGGACAGCAGCGGATCGGCCAGGGCCAGGTAGTCGTCCGGGAGCAGGGGCGTGGTCAGCCGGCCCGCCGCTCCCAGCGCCAGACGTACCACTCGCTCGGACAGCACGGTGCGGTGCAAGAGATGGACCATGCTCCGGATGTCCTCTCCTCATCGACGAGGAACTCGATCACTGGGACGAGGCAGCACGCGCTACAGCGCGGCAGGCCGTCCACTGTTGCGGGCCCGGGGCGGAAGGCAAAGCGCCAGGGCCGGTATTCCGCCGCGGCCGGACCGTACGCCTGACGGCATTCCGCGGCGATCCCCTGCCGGACGGACCGCCCGACGCACGAACCGGCTGGTCCGCGGACGGCAACGGCGGTCGAGCGTCTTGACCGGAACCCATACCCCCCAAGCCCCCTGGGACTTCCGGCAGCCTGCTGTGGCAGAAACGCTGCGTCCGGAGGGAGCCGATATCTGTGGCCGCGGAGAGAGAATTCGGCGCGAGGCGCGCTGAGGGTTTCTTGTGCGACAGGCGGAGTGGAATTTTTCACCACCCGAGGCCGACCGTACCGTGCTACTGTCGATCTCAGTTGCAGTTGTGGTTCCCGAAAACTTCAAGTGCCCGCACCGTGTTTTTCTGCCGGTGCGAGTGCTTTTGTATTTCCGGTCATTTCCGGCGGGGTAATCATCGCGGCGACGCGGAGTCCGCAAGGTGTGGGCTCCGGGCACTGCCCCGAAGGAGAATTAAAATGGCTGCTGGTACCGTGAAGTGGTTCAACGCGGAAAAGGGCTTCGGCTTCATCGAGCAGGACGGCGGCGGCCCCGACGTCTTCGCCCACTACTCGAACATCGCCGCCCAGGGCTTCCGTGAGCTTCAGGAAGGCCAGAAGGTGAACTTCGACATCGCGCAGGGCCAGAAGGGCCCGACGGCCGAGAACATCGTTCCCGCCTGACGCTGACGCATCATCGCAGCTGGGGCCCGCACCTTGGGGTGCGGGCCCCGGCTCGTTGCTTTTCGGGGCGCCCCCACCCGTGCCGCGCATCGCGCCGCGCACCGCCCCTCTCTCTCCCCCCCGCGGCCCCATTCCTGGACACACACAGTCGCCATAGGGTGCACGCCCCACACAGAACTGCGAATTCAATTCGTTGGTTCCTCGGGGCTTCGATGGCTCGCTCGTTCGGAGCGTGCCAGTTATTCGACCGTGTCGGCTCGTCGACCACCTATCGCCAGGCAGGCCCGCTTTCGCATTTCACTCGGCTCGTTCTCGCAATTCTCCGCTCTGTTGCACTCGCTGCGGGAATTCCTTGGTACGCGCCGCATCAAGGAAGGTTTCGCATGAACCACACACGCACGAACGATCGCTACGGCCGCACTCGCACCGGTAGTACCGGCTCCGGAAAGGGCGGCGGCCGCTTCGGCGCTACGTCTTCTGGCCGTTCCGGCGCTTCGCGACCCAGCCGTTCGGGTGGTTACGGGCGGCAGAAATCCGCGCCTCAGGGTGAGTTCGCGTTGCCGGTGACGGTGACGCCCGGGCTGCCCGCCGTCGAGGCGTTCGCCGATCTGGAGATGCCCGCGCCGCTGCTGGCCGAACTCGGTGCGCAGGGCGTGAGCACGCCGTTCCCGATCCAGGCGGCCACCCTGCCCAACTCCCTGGCCGGCCGCGATGTACTGGGCCGCGGCCGCACCGGCTCCGGCAAGACCCTCGCCTTCGGCCTCGCGCTGCTGGGCCGCACCGCCGGACAGCGCGCCGAGCCGCGCCGCCCGCTGGCCCTGGTCCTGGTGCCCACCCGCGAGCTGGCCCAGCAGGTCACCGA
>NZ_JBEPFC010000149.1:0-17758 GCF_040301705.1 Streptomyces sp. NPDC000151
CAGGCCGCGCTCGCCCGGCCCGCGCCGCCGGGCAGGCTGGCCGGCGCGACCGGCTTCTACCCTTCGGGGCACGCCGCGACGGCCGCCGTCGCGTACGGGGCGGCCGCGCTGCTCCTGCTCCCGTACGCGGCCGCCCCGTTGTCCCGCCGCCTGCTGACCACCGCGGCGCTCGTCCTGGTCCTGGCGAACGGCCCGGGCCTGGTCGTCCGCGGCTACCACTGGCCGGTGGACGTCCTCGGCTCGTGGCTGCTCTCGGCGGCGCTGCTCGTCCTCCTCCACGGAGCACTGCACGAAGCGCTGTACGGAGAGGTCATCCGTCGCCGGCGCCCGCCACCCGGGCCGCCGCCTCGTGCAGGGCGAGTTCGAGGACGCCGGGGTCGGTGAGGGTGCCGTCGCCGTCCGGGGTGACGAGCCAGCGGGTGCCGCCGGTGATCCGGCCCGGGTAGGGCACGACGATCCAGGTGCCCAGGCCGGCCCCGCGCACCCCGGTGCCGACCCAGCGGGCCGTCGTGCCCGGCGGGACGAAGAAGCCCATGCGGCAGTCGCCGAAGTCGGCGAGCACGGGGCCGGGGCGGTCCAGGCAGCACGTGAGCACGTCGAGGGTGGGGTACCCCAGCGTTCCGGGGACGATCAGGACGTCCCAGCGCAGCCCGGCCGGGAGCAGGGTCACCCCGAGCGGGCTGCGCTCCCATTCGAAGCGGCAGGCCTCCGGGTCCGGTGCCACCGACACGAGCCATTCCAGGGCACGCTTGTCCCCCGCAGCATCCATGGCTGCCTCCCTCTTTCGCCCGTCGGCCCGTCGGGGCCGCGTTCCGAGAGGGAGAGCGGGAGGCCGCCGCCTCCTTACACGGGTTGATCAGGATCTTGGGGTGTCATGGATCACACCTGACCACTCGGTGGTGCGCGGGCGCGCCGTGTCGGCCCGCCCGCGCCGGGTCCGGACAGCCGGCCGGTCAGCCGGTCGGTCAGCCGGTCGGCCGGTCAGCTGTCGAAGCCCAGCCCCACCTTGTCCATCGCCTTCAGCCAGAGGTTCCGCCGGCCGCCGCGCGCGTCGGCGCGGGACATCGACCACTGGGTGATGCCGATGCCGGCCCAGCGCAGCGGCTCCGGCGGGAACGGCAGCGGCTTCGTGCGGACCATCTCCAGCTCCGTGCGTTCCGTGCGCGCGCCCGAGAGCAGGTCGAGCATGACGTCGGCGCCGAAGCGGGTGGCGCCCACGCCGAGGCCGGTGTAGCCCGCCGCGTACGCGACCCGTCCGGCGTGCGCGGTGCCGAAGAACGCCGAGAAGCGCGCGCAGGTGTCGATCGCGCCGCCCCAGGCGTGGCTGAAGCGGACCTCCTCCAGCTGCGGGAAGTGCTGGAAGAAGTGGCGGGCGAGCTTCTCGTAGGTGGCGGGGTGGTGGTCGTACTCGGCGCGGACGCCGCCGCCGTAGCGGTAGACGATGTCGTAACCGCCCCACAGGATGCGGTTGTCGGCGGTGAGGCGGAAGTAGTGGAAGTGGTTGTTGCTGTCGGACAGCCCCTGGCGGTTCTTCCAGCCGATCGCGGCGAGCTGCTCCTCGGTGAGCGGCTCGGTCATCAGCGCGTGGTCGTAGACCGGGACGATGTACGGGCGCACCCTGCGCACCAGGTTCGGGAAGGCGTTGGTGCCGAGCGCCACGTGGCGGGCGAAGACGCGCCCGTAGGGCGTGCGGACCGCCATGCCGGTGCCGTCGGAGGCCAGGTCGGTGGCGCGGGTGTGCTCGTAGATCCGTACGCCCAGGTCCAGGCACGCCTGCTTCAGGCCCCAGGCGAGGCGGGCCGGGTTGAGCATGGCGACGCCGTCGCGGTTCCACAGGCCGGCCAGGAAGGCCGGCGAGTCGACCTCGGCGCGCACGGCGTCCTGGTCGAGGAGGTCGTACCCGGTGAGGCCGAGGCGGGCGGCGTCCTCGGCGGCCTCGCGGAGCTCGGCGACCTGGTGCGGCTCGGTGGCCAGGTCGATCTCGCCGGTGCGCTCGAAGGCGCAGTCGATGCCGTACCGCTCGACGGCCGCCCCGATGGCATCGAGGTTGCGGGCGCCCAGCTCCTCGAGCTTCTTCAGCTCGCCGGGCCAGCGGGCCAGGCCGTTGCCGAGGCCGTGGGTGAGCGAGGCGGCGCAGAAGCCGCCGTTGCGGCCGGAGGCGGCCCAGCCGATCTCCTGGCCCTCGACGAGGACGACGTCGCGTTCCGGGTCGCGCTCCTTGGCCAGCAGCGCGGTCCACAGGCCGCTGTAGCCGCCGCCGACGACGAGCAGGTCGCACCGCTCGTCGCCGACGAGGACCGGGAGGGCCGCGGGGCGGTCGGGATCGTCCAGCCAGAAGGGGGTGGGGGCGGCGTCCGCGAGCGCCTGGGCGGCCGGTGCGGGCGTCCGGGCGGTCTGCCCGGCGGTGGGGTTCATGGCAGCTCGTGCCATGGTTCTCAGCTCCTCTTACGGCGTCCGGTGAACAATTGTCCGCCCAGTACGCAGAGCACGGCGATGAGGAACATCGCTGTTCCGATGACATTGATCTGAACGGGCGTGCCCCGTTGCGCCGATCCCCAGACGAACATGGGAAAGGTCACGGTGGAGCCCGCGTTGAAATTGGTGATGATGAAATCGTCGAACGAAAGGGCGAAGGAGAGCAGCGCGCCCGCGGCGATACCGGGTGCCGCGATCGGCAGCGTCACCTTCAGGAACGTCTGCACCGGAGTGGCGTAGAGGTCCTGAGCGGCCTGTTCCAGCCGCGGGTCCATGCTCATCACGCGGGCCTTGACCGCGGTGACCACGAAGCTCAGGCAGAACATGATGTGCGCGATCAGGATCGTCCAGAAGCCGAACTGGATGCCCATGTTGAGGAAGAGCGTGGCCAGCGAGGCGGCCATGACGACCTCGGGCATCGCCATCGGCAGGAAGATCAGCGTGTTGACGGACGCGCGGGCGCGGAAGCGGTAGCGGGCCAGCGCGAAGGCGATCAGGGTGCCCAGTACGGTCGCGCCGATCGTCGCCCAGACCGCGATCTGCAGGCTCAGCCCGAGGGAGCCGCACAGGTCGGCGACGCCGCAGGGGTCGGTCCAGGCGTCGGTGGAGAACCGCTGCCACTCGTAGTTGAAGCGCCCGTTCGGCTTGTTGAACGAGAAGACCATCACGATGACGTTGGGCAGGATGAGGTACGCCAGCGTCAGCAGGCCCCCGATCACCACCGCGTTGCGTCGAAGCCAGCGCATCAGACCAGGTCCTCCGTCCCCGACTTGCGGATGTAGATGGTGACCATGGCGAGGATGGCCGCCATGAGGATGAAGGAGAGGGCGGCCGCGGTCGGGTAGTCCAGGACGCGCAGGAACTGCGACTGGATCACGTTGCCGATCATCTTCTGGTCGGTGGAGCCCAGCAGCTCGGCGTTGATGTAGTCGCCGGCGGCCGGGATGAAGGTCAGCAGCGTGCCCGCGACCACGCCGGGCATGGACAGCGGGAAGGTCACCCGGCGGAAGGTGGTGACCGGCTTGGCGTACAGGTCGCCCGCCGCCTCATGGAGCCGGGGATCGATCCGCTCCAGGCAGGTGTAGAGCGGCAGGATCATGAACGGCAGGAAGTTGTACGTGAGGCCGCAGACCACCGCGAGCGGCGTGGCGAGCACGCGGGTGCCTTCAGTGAGGCCGATCGCGCTGGTGACGTCCAGGATGTGCAGCGAGTTGAGGACGCCGACGACCGGGCCGCTGTCGGCGAGGATGGTCTTCCAGGCGAGCGTGCGGATCAGGAAGCTGGTGAAGAACGGCGCGATGACCAGGATCATCACGACGTTGCGCCAGCGGCCCGCCTTGAAGGCGATCAGGTAGGCGAGCGGGTAGCCCAGGACGAGGCAGAGCAGCGTCGCGATGGCGGCGAAGGCCACCGAGCGGACGAACTGCGGCCAGTACTCCCCCAGCGCGTCCCAGTAGGTGGCCACGTGCCAGGTGACCTTGAAGCCCTCTTCGAGGGAGCCGGTCTGGAGCGAGGTGGACGCCTGGTAGACCAGCGGCGCGGCGAAGAAGACCAGCAGCCACAGGATGCCGGGCAGCAGCAGCCAGTAGGGGACGAGCCGCTTACGGGTGGGGGGCTTGCGTACTTCGAGGACGGGCGCGGGCGTCGGCTCCGGCGGCGCCTCGGTGGCGGCGCTCACGCGGCCTCCTCGTCGGCGTCCGCACCGGCGGTGATGTCCTGGTCGGCGGAGAACGCGAAGGTGTGCGCGGGGTTCCAGTGCATGACCACCTCGGCGCCCGGCACCAGCCGGCCGTCGCGCTCGATGTTCTGCTCGTACACGGCCAGTTCGCCGGCGCCCGGGGTCTCGATCACGTACTGCGTGGAGACGCCGATGAAGCCGGCGTCCTTGATGCGGCCCGGCAGCCGGTTGGCGCCCTCCGGTATGGACCCCGCGTCGTCGGCGTGCGCGAGGGTGACCTTCTCGGGGCGGACGCCCGCCAGCACCTTCTCGCCCGTACGGACGCTGCTCGCGGAACATCGCGCGGCGGGCAGCCGCAGCTTGGTGTCCCCGGCCGTCAGCAGCAGCTGGTCGCCGCCCGCCTCGGCGATCTCCGCCGCGATGAGGTTGGAGGTGCCGAGGAAGTTGGCGACGAAGGTGGTGCCGGGGTTCTCGTACAGGTCGGCGGGGGCGCCGAGCTGCTCGACCCGGCCGCCGTTCATCACCGCGACCGTGTCGGCCATCGTCATGGCCTCCTCCTGGTCGTGCGTGACGTGCACGAAGGTGATGCCGACCTCGGTCTGGATGCGCTTGAGCTCCAGCTGCATCTGGCGGCGCAGCTTGAGGTCGAGGGCGCCGAGCGGCTCGTCCAGGAGGAGCACCTGCGGGTGGTTGATCAGGGCGCGGGCCACGGCCACGCGCTGCTGCTGGCCGCCGGAGAGCTGGGTGGGCTTGCGGCGCGCCATGGGGCCGAGCTGTACGAGGTCGAGCATGTCCTCGACCTGCTTCTTCACGGACTTGACGCCGCGGCGGCGCAGCCCGAAGGCGACGTTCTCGTAGATGTCCAGGTGCGGGAAGAGCGCGTAGTTCTGGAAGACGGTGTTCACCGGGCGCTTGTAGGGCGGCAGCGCGGTGACGTCCTTGCCGGCGAGTTCGACGGTGCCGGTGGTGGGCTCCTCCAGGCCCGCGATCATGCGCAGGGTGGTGGTCTTGCCGCAGCCGGAGGCGCCGAGCAGGGCGAAGAAGGAGCCGGCGGGGACGGTGAGGTCGAGCGGCTGGACGGCCGTGAAGGAGCCGTAGGTCTTGCTGATCCCGGTGAGGCGGACGTCGCCGCCGCTGCTGTCGGTCGTCGCGAGGTCGGTCATGTATCAAGTCCCGGGGCGAGTGGTCGGATGGGGGGAAGGGCGAAGGGACCGGTCGGACGGTCAGGCGCCGGTGAGATCGGCGAACTTCTGCGAGAACTCCTTGCTTTCCTTGCCGTCGAGCGCGCGGAAGGTGTGCGACTTGGACGCCATTTCCTCGTCGGGGAGGATCAGCTTGTTGTCCGCCAGCTTCTTGTCGATCTTCGCGAGCTCCTCGCGCACCCCGTCGACCGGGCACACGTAATTGATGTACGCGGCGATCTGCGCGGCCACCTTCGGCTCGTAGAAGTAGTCGATGAGGCGCTCGGCGTTCTCCTTGTGGCGCGCCTTGTTGGGCACCATCAGGTTGTCCGCCGCGGTCGTGTAGCCCGCCTCCGGAATGGCGTACTCGATGTCGGCGTTGTCATTCTGCAGCTGGACGACGTCGCCCGCCCAGGCGAGGCAGGCCGCCAGGTCGCCCTTGCTGAGGTCGTTGAGGTAGTCGTTGCCGGTGAAGCGGCGGATCTGCTTGCTGTCGACCGCCTTCTGGAGGCGGGCGATCGCCGCGTCGAAGTCGTCCGCGGTGACGTCCTCGGGCCGTTTGCCCATGTCCAGCAGGGTCATGCCGATGCTGTCGCGCATCTCGGAGAGGAAGGAGACCTTCCCCTTGAGCTTGGGATCGTCCAGCAGCTGGCCGACGGAGTCGATTTTGCGGCCGCCGGTGGCCTTCTTGTTGTACGCGATGACGGTGGGGACGCCCTGCCACGTGTAGGAGTGGGCGCGCCCGGGATCCCAGTCGGGATTGCGGAACTGCTGCGACAGATTCGTGTAAGCGTGCGGCAGGTTCGCCGGGTTCAGCGGCTGGATCCAGCCGAACCCGATCATCCGCGCGCACATCCAGTCGGTCAGGCAGATCAGGTCGCGCCCGGTGTCCTGGCCGGCCGCGAGCTGCGGCTGGACCTTGCCGAAGAACTCGTCGTTGTCGTTGATGTCCTCGGTGTACTTGACCTTGATGCCGGTGCGCTTCGCGAACGCCTCCAGCGTCGGGTGGTGCTTCTCGTCCTCACTGACGTCGATGTACTCCGTCCAGTTGGAGAAGGCGAGCCACTTCTCCTTCTTGGAGTGGTCCTCGGAGTCGCCGGCGTCGGTACGGGCGGCGGGCGGGATGCCGCAGCCCGTCAGGGCGCCCAGCGCGCCGACCGACAGCAGACCGGCGCCGCTCGCGCGCAGCAGGCCGCGCCGGGTGAGCGCCATCCGGCCGTCGGTCATGCTGCGCCGCATCAGCTTCAGCTCCGCGAGGGAGAGCCGCTCGGGCCGCTCGTTGTGCTCCATACGGTGTGGCCTTTCAGGGGATCGAAGGTGAACCCGGGGGTCAGCCGGTGGAGTCGGACGTGCGCGCGGCCTCAGCCGCGGTCCCCGAAGACGGTGCGGTGCCAGTCCTTCCTGGCCACGCCCGTGATGTCGTACATGACGTGCTTGACCTGCGTGTACTCCTCGAAGGAGTACGCCGACATGTCCTTGCCGTAGCCAGAGGCTTTGTATCCGCCGTGCGGCATCTCGCTGATGATCGGGATGTGGTCGTTGACCCACACGCAGCCGGCCTTGATCTCGCGGACGGCGCGCCCGGTGCGGTACACGTCGCGGCTCCAGGCGGAGGCGGCGAGCCCGTAGGGGGTGTCGTTGGCGAGCGCGATGCCCTCGTCGTCGGTGTCGAAGGGCAGCACGACCAGCACCGGGCCGAAGATCTCGGACTGCACGATCTCGCTGTCCTGCGCGGCGTCCGCGATGAGCGTGGGCCGGTAGTACGCGCCCTTGGCCAGCCCGCCCCGGGGCGCCTCGCCGCCGGTGACGACGGTGGCGTACTTCCGCGCGCGCTCGACGAATTCGGCCACCCGGTCGCGCTGGGCGTGCGAGATGAGCGGGCCGAGGTCGGTGGCCGGGTCGAAGGGGTCGCCGAGCCGTACGGTCGCCATCAGGTCGGCGACGCCGCTGACGAACGCGTCGTACAGCGGGCGCTGGACGTAGGCGCGGGTGGCGGCCGTGCAGTCCTGGCCGGTGTTGATGAGCGCGCCGGCCACCGCGCCGTGCACGGCGGCGTCCAGGTCGGCGTCGTCGAAGACCACGAAGGGGGCCTTGCCGCCGAGTTCGAGGTGGAGGCGCTTGACGGTGGCGGTGGCGATCTCGGCGACCCGCTTGCCGACGGCGGTGGAGCCGGTGAAGGAGGTCATCGCGACGTCGGGGTGGCCGACGAGGTGCTCGCCGGCGTCCCGTCCGGCGCCCGAGACGATGTTGACGACGCCGTCCGGCAGGCCCGCGGCCTGCGCGGCCTGGGCGTACATCACCGAGGTCAGCGGGGTGATCTCGGCGGGCTTGAGGACGATGGTGTTGCCTGCCGCGATCGCCGGGAGGATCTTCCAGCTCGCCATCTGCAGCGGGTAGTTCCACGGCGCGATGGAGCCGACGACGCCGATGGGCTCGCGGCGGACCGAGGAGGTGTGGTCGCCGCTGTACTCGCCGGCCGCCTTGCCCTCCAGGTGGCGCGCGGCGCCCGCGAAGAACGCGGCGTTGTCCACCGAGCCGGGGACGTCGAACTCCCGGCTCAGCTTGATCGGCTTGCCGCACTGCAGCGACTCGGCGTACGCGAATTCCTCGGTCTGCTCTTCCAGTACGGCGGCGAAGCGGTGCAGCGCGTCGGAGCGCTCGCCGGGCGTGGCGCCCGCCCATTCGGGGAGCGCCTGCCGGGCCGCGCCGACGGCCGCGTCCACGTCGGCCGTGCCGGCCAGCTCGTACGTGTACACCTGCTCGCCGGTGGCCGGATCGGTGACGGCCTGGGTGCGTCCGGAGGTCCCCGGGCGCAGCTCTCCCGCGATGAACTGAGCCCCCTGGGCGAATCGTTCGGTGACATCGAATCGCTGATCCATGGCGCTCTCCTCCACCGGCGGCCGGGTTTTCACGGCACTGCCGGGCGTAGCTCTTTCCCGAATTGATGGCCGATCTTGACAGGAAAGGTGGACCCCAACAAGTGATTCCGTTGTTGCCTTTTGGTTACGCGACGGATTCTGCGAAATCCGTCGTTCCGACGCCCGACAGGTTGTCAGTGCCCGCTGACAGAATCCCGGCATGGTGCAGGACCGGGGAAGACCGGAGCGGGGAAGAGCGGGGGCGGCTGGGATGACGGAGGAGACGGGAGTGGCCGACGGGCCGCGATCGGTGGCGGAGCTGTGCGCGGCCCTGGAGTCGGGCGGTAAGCACGAGTACGTGTACTTCTGGGGCCACGCGCCGCGCCGGGACGGCAGCCTCGGGGCGAGCTGCTTCAGCCAGTGGTGGCCCGCGCCCTTCGAGGTGGACGGCGTGCGGTACGCCACGGCGGAGCACTGGATGATGGCCGGCAAGGCGCGGCTGTTCGGCGACCGCCAGGCGTGGCAGCGGGTGCTGCGCGCCGGCCACCCCAAGCAGGCGAAGGACGCGGGCCGTGCCGTGCGCGGCTTCGACGACGAGACGTGGCAGCGCCATCGGTACGACCTGGTGGTCGAGGGGAGCGTGCGGAAGTTCGGGCAGGATGCGGCCCTGCGCGACTATCTGCTGGGCACGGGGCAGCGGGTGCTGGTCGAGGCCAGCCCGCTGGACCGGATATGGGGCATCGGGCTCGCCGCCGACGACGAGCGCGCCGCCGATCCGGCCCGCTGGCAGGGGCTGAATCTCCTGGGCTTCGCGCTGATGGAGGCCCGGCAGCGACTGGCGGCGGAGCGGGGCTGAGCGGCCGGGGCCGACGGGGCGGGGACCGCGGGGGCGGGCCCCGGGGCGGAGGTCAGCGGCCGGGGGCGGGGGCCGCGCTGTAGGTGTCGGAGTAGCCGTCGTAGGTGTCACTGCCGGTGCGGCCGTTGGCCGCGACGACGATCGCGACGATCAGCAGGACGCTCACGAGGACGCCGGCCACGCCGCAGAGGAGACCGGCCAGCGCCATGCCGCCGTTGGTCGCCTCGCCCCGCTTGGCCTTGGCCCGGCCGAGGGCGCCGAAGATGATCCCGAGGACGCCCGTGAGGACACCGAAGAGGAGGGTGAGGCTGGAGAGGATGCTGAGAATGCCGAGGACGAGCGCGGCGATGCCCATGCCGTTGTTCGGCTGCCCGGGCCAGCCGGCCTGCGTACCGGGCCCGCCGGGCACGAGGCCGTAGGGGGCGGGGCCGGGTATGCCTGGGCCGGATATGCCGTATGCGGAGTGGTGGGGCTGAGTGCCGTACGGCTGGGGCCCGTAGTACGGCTGCGGCTGCTGGGGATACGGCGTTCCGTACCCGGTCTGCGGTCCGGCGGGCGCGGGGCCCGGGGCGGGGGCGTGGCCGGGAGCCGAGGCGTGGCCGGGGGCGGGCGGTGGGGCGGGGACGGCGAAGCCGGCGCCCGCGGTCTGCTGGTCGTGCGCCGACGTGCCGTACGGCGGCAGGCCGTGCGCCCCCGTGTCCGGCCGGTGCGGCGGCACTCCGTCCGCGGGCGGCGGCGCCCACGGGTCAAGCGGCTCGGGCTGCTGACTGTCGGACATGGCTCTCCCCCATTGGCTGCGCTCCATGCTAAGACCCGGCCACGCCCGACGGCCCCGCGGCCGTGCTCCCCAACGGCCCCGCGGCCACGCGCTCCCCGGCGGCCCGGCCGCCGTACGGCCCGGCACCCGCCCAACGCCCGGCGCCCCCGCCCACGCCGCATACGATGACGACCGACCGACACCACGACCGACCGGCACCCCGCCGCCCAGGAGGCACCGTTGTCCGACCTCGACGCATTCATCGCGGGCCTGCCCAAGGCGGAGCTGCACGTCCACCACGTCGGCTCGGCCTCCCCGCGCATCGTCGCGGAGCTGGCCGCCCGGCACCCCGACTCCAAGGTGCCCACCGACCCCGAAGCGCTGGTGGACTACTTCACCTTCCGCGACTTCGCGCACTTCATCGAGGTCTACCTCTCGGTCGTGGACCTGATCCGCGACGCCGAGGACGTGCGCCTGCTGACGTACGAGGTCGCCCGCGACATGGCCCGGCAGAACATCCGCTACGCCGAGCTGACCATGACCCCGTACAGCTCCACCCGCCGCGGCATCCCGGACGCCGCGTTCGTCGAGGCGATCGAGGACGCCCGCAAGTCCGCCGAGTCGGAGCTCGGCGTCGTGCTGCGCTGGTGCTTCGACATCCCCGGCGAGGCGGGCCTGGAGTCGGCGGAGGAGACCGCGCGCATCGCCTGCGGCCTCAAGCCCGAGGGCCTGGTCTCCTTCGGCCTCGGCGGACCCGAAATAGGGGTACCGCGCCCGCAGTTCAAGCCGTACTTCGACCGCGCCATCGCCGAGGGCCTGCACTCCGTGCCGCACGCCGGCGAGACCACGGGCCCCGAGACGGTGTGGGACGCGCTGACCGAGCTGCGCGCCGAGCGCATCGGCCACGGCACCAGCTCCGTACAGGACCCGAAGCTGCTGGCCCACCTCGCGGAGCACCGCATCCCGCTGGAGGTCTGCCCGACGTCGAACATCGCCACCCGCGCGGTCCGCACCCTCGACGAGCACCCGGTCAAGGAGATGGTGGCCGCCGGGGTGCTGGTGACGATCAACAGCGACGACCCGCCGATGTTCGGCACGGACCTGAACACCGAGTACGGCGTGGCCGCGCGGCTGCTGGAGCTGGACGAGGCGGGCCTCGCCGCGCTGGCGAAGAACGCCGTCGAGGCGTCCTTCATGGACGCACCGGCCAAGGCCCGCCTCGCCGCGGAGATCGACGCGTACACCACTTCCTGGCCCCGCTGACCCTCGGCCCTCCTCCGCTCCCTTCCGCTCTCTTCCGCCACAACGGCCGGATCTGCCCGGGTCATATCCGGCCGCACGCGCCTACCCTTCCGATGACGTGTACACGTACATCGGGAGGTGGCGTGGCCCAAGAAGACTCCTGGCTGAGGCGGCACGGCCCCGAAACGCTCGGCGGGGCCCTGATCCTGGCCGTGGTGACCACGGTCCTCACGGTGGGCATCCCGCTGCTGGCGGGCGACGACGAGAAGCAGGCACAGGGCAGCGGCAACGGCCCGCCGGCACCGACGGCGGCGGTCCGGACCGAGCCGCCGTCCTGCACGATGAACGACTGCGCGGGGCTGGAACCGGACGACACCCGCTGTGACGCGGGCGCCGTGACGCTGGCCGACGACTGGTCGGGCCCGCTGCACGTCTCGGTCCGCTACAGCCCCGCCTGCAAGGCCGTCTGGGGCAAGCTCACCGGAGCCGAGGTGGGCGACACGATCGAGATCGCCGTCTCGCCCACGAAGAAGGAGCGCCGGGCGGTCCGTACCGGGCACACCCAGTTCACGCCCATGCTCCCGGCCGGCCGGACCTTCTCCGCCGAGGCCGCCGGCACGAGTGTCAAGGGCGACCCCGACCACGACATCCCGGCCGGGCACCGGCTCCCGGTCGGCGCCGACCAGAACGACGTCCCCCCGGCCTGAGAGCCGGTGTCCGACCCCTCTCACAACCCCACGATCGCGTTCCACTCCTTCGCGAGTTCGGGGCGCTCCTGGGCGCCGATGTCCCGGGCGATGGCGAGCCGGCCGCGCATGCCGTCGTCCGGGAAGATCAGCGGGTCCTCGGCCAGCGCGGCGCTCTCCTTGTCCTTGGCGGAGGCCAGCACGTCGCGCGCGGCCGGCACCGGGCAGACGTAGTTGACCCAGGTGGCGAGCTCGGCGGCGACCTCCGGCTCGTAGTAGTAGTCGACGAGCCGTTCGGCGTTGCGCTTGTGCGCGGCGAGGTCGGGGATCATCAGGCTCTCCGACCACAGCTCGGCGCCCTCTTCGGGGACCACGAACTCGATGTCGGGGTTGTCGGCCTTGAGCTGGATGACGTCGCCGGAGTACGCCTGCGCGGCCAGCACGTCCCCCGAGGAGAGGTCCTTGATGTAGTCGTTGCCGGTGAAGCGGCGGATGTGCTTCGTGCGGACGAGCGCCGCGACCCGGTCGGTCATCCGGTGGAAGTCGTCCGCCGTCCAGCGCGTGATGTCCACGCCCTCACCCTGCATGAGCAGCGCGAACGCCTCGTCCATGCCGGCCAGCAGGGTGACCCGGCCCTTCAGATCGTCCGCCCACAGGTCGCCGGTGTGCTTGATCTCCCGGCCGAGCTTCTTGCGGTTGTACGCGATGCCGGTGATCCCGGACTGCCAGGGAACGCAGTGCTTGCGGCCGGGGTCGAAGGGCGGCTTCAGCAGCAGCGGGTCGAGGTGTTTCGCCACGTTCGGCTGGCGGGACCGGTCCATCTCCTGCACCCAGCCGAGCCGGACGAAGCGCGAGCACATCCAGTCGCTGATGACGATGAGGTCGCGGCCGGTGGTCTGGTGGTTCATCAGCGCCGGGCTGATCTTCCCGAAGAACTCGTCGTTGTCGTTGATCTCCTCGGTGTACGTCACCGAGATGCCGGTGCGCCGCTCGAAGGCGTCGAGCGTGGGGCGGCGCTGCTTGTCGTGGTCGTCGACGTCGATGTACAGCGGCCAGTTGGCGAAGGGGAGGGACTTGTCGGCCGCCGAGCGGTCGGCGGCGGCGCGCGCCCCGGGCCGTACGTAGGCCGCGGGCACCCCGCACCCGGCCACCGCCGCCAGGAATCCGACCGTACCGACACCTCTGAGCAGCGCACGCCGCGAAAGACGATCCATGTGAGGACTCTCATGCGTCGCGGGCCGGGGCGGCAACAGACAGATCGTCTGCCGCCGGGCCCCGGCCCGCGACGGTGTGTCAGGTGCCCCGCACGGCACCGGACTTGTGGCCGACCGTCGGGTGGTCGGCCTTTGCCGACCGCCCTGGTGGTCAGCCCTCCAGCGAGGTCATGACGTGCTTGATGCGGGTGTAGTCGTCGAAGCCGTAGGCGGAGAGGTCCTTGCCGTAGCCGGACTTCTTGAAGCCGCCGTGCGGCATCTCGGCGACGAGCGGGATGTGGGTGTTGATCCACACGCAGCCGAAGTCGAGCTTCTTGGACATCCGCATGGCGCGGCCGTGGTCCTTGGTCCACACCGAGGACGCGAGCGCGTACTCCACACCGTTGGCCCACTCGGTGGCCTGGTCCTCGTCGGTGAAGGACTGGACGGTGATGACCGGGCCGAAGACCTCCTGCTGGACGATCTCGTCGTCCTGCTTGAGGCCGGAGACGACGGTCGGGGCGAAGAAGTAGCCCTTCTCGCCGACCTGCTGGCCGCCGGCCTCGATCTTGGCGTGCGCGGGGAGGCGCTCGATGAAGCCCTTGACCTGCTTGAGCTGGTTGGCGTTGTTCAGCGGGCCGTAGAGCACGTCCTCGTCGTCGACCGCGCCGGTCTTGGTCTCCGCCGCGGCCTTGGCGAGCGCGGCGACGAACTCGTCGTGGATGGACTCCTGGACGAGCACGCGGGTGGCGGCCGTACAGTCCTGGCCGGCGTTGAAGTAACCGGCGACGGAGATGTCCTCGACGGCCTTGGCGATGTCGGTGTCCTCGAAGACCACGACCGGGGCCTTGCCGCCCAGCTCCAGGTGGACCCGCTTGAGGTCCTTGGAGGCGGACTCGGCGACCTGCATGCCGGCGCGCACGGAGCCGGTGATGGAGGCCATCGCCGGGATGTGGTGCTCGACCATCAGGCGGCCGGTCTCGCGGTCACCGCACACGACATTGAACACGCCGCGCGAGTGGCCCAGCTCGTCCAGCACGCTGCCGATGATGTCGCCGATCAGGACCGTGGACGCCGGGGTGGTGTCCGAGGGCTTGATGACGACGGTGTTGCCCGCCGCCAGGGCCGGCGCGAACTTCCACACGGCCATCATCATCGGGTAGTTCCAGGGCGCGACCTGCGCGCAGACGCCGATCGGCTCGCGCCGGATGATGGAGGTCAGGCCCTCCATGTACTCGCCGGCCGAGCGGCCCTCCAGCATCCGGGCCGCACCCGCGAAGAAGCGGATCTGGTCCACCATCGGCGGGATTTCCTCGGAGCGTACGAGGGCGATCGGCTTGCCGCAGTTCTCGGACTCGGCGGCGATCAGCTCCTCCGCGCGCTCCTCGAAGCGGTCGGCGATCTTCAGGAGCACCTTCTGGCGCTCGGCGGGGATCAGGTCGCGCCATGCCGGGAAGGCCGCCTCGGCGGCGGCCATCGCGGCGTCGACATCGGCGGCCGCGGACAGCGGCGCTGTGGCGTACACCTCGCCCGTCGCCGGGTTGACCACGTCCGTGGTGCGGCCGTCGGCGGCGTCCCGGAACTCCCCGTCGATGTAATTGCGCAGACGACGCAGTTCGGTGGTCACGTGCGACCCCTCCTGTCAGGTGTCCGGTGTCTGATGACCGGTGTCTGGTGTCCGGTGGATGAGATGCCCACCCTAACCATGCGAGCCCCGTTTTCGACATACCCACGCGCCAGTAACAACGAATTTCGTGGCATGACCTTCAGTGAACAACTGATTTCGGCGAATCGGGCTTGCGCGACGGACGATGCTGGTGCACAGTGAGGGACGTGGCCACTCGTGACAGAAACGGCACTCCGTCGATCGACTCCGTCTCCCTGGCGATCATTGAGCAGCTCCAGGAGGACGGGCGTCGTCCGTACGCCGCGATCGGCAAGGCCGTGGGCCTGTCCGAGGCGGCCGTACGGCAACGCGTACAGAAGCTGCTCGACCAGGGTGTGATGCAGATCGTCGCCGTCACCGACCCCCTCACGGTCGGTTTCCGGCGGCAGGCAATGGTCGGAATCAACGTCGAAGGCGACGTCGACAACGTGGCAGAAGCCCTCACGGGCATGTCCGAGGTCGAGTACTGCGTCGTCACCGCCGGTTCCTTCGATCTGCTGATCGAGGTCGTCTGCGAGGACGACGATCACCTCCTGGACGTCATCAACAAGCGCGTCCGCACGCTTCCCGGCGTGCGATCCACCGAAAGCTTCGTCTACATGAAGCTGAAGAAGCAGACCTACACCTGGGGAACGCGATAACCATGAGCGCCGACCTTTCGAAGACGGCGTACGACCACCTGTGGATGCACTTCACCCGCATGTCGTCGTACGAGAACGCCCCCGTGCCCACCATCGTTCGCGGTGAGGGCACCAACATCTACGACGACAAGGGCAAGCGCTACATCGACGGCCTCGCGGGCCTCTTCGTGGTCAACGCCGGCCACGGCCGCGTCGAGCTCGCCGAGACCGCGTACAAGCAGGCCCAGGAGCTCGCCTTCTTCCCGGTGTGGTCCTACGCCCACCCGAAGGCCGTCGAGCTCGCCGAGCGCATAGCGAACTACGCCCCGGGCGACCTGAACAAGGTCTTCTTCACCACCGGCGGCGGCGAGGCGGTCGAGACCGCCTGGAAGCTCGCCAAGCAGTACTTCAAGCTCACCGGCAAGCCGATGAAGCACAAGGTGATCTCCCGCGCGGTGGCCTACCACGGCACCCCGCAGGGCGCCCTGTCGATCACCGGTCTGCCCGGCCTGAAGGCCCCCTTCGAGCCGCTGGTCCCCGGCGCGCACAAGGTGCCGAACACCAACATTTACCGCGCTCCGATCCACGGCGACGACCCCGAGGCCTTCGGCCGCTGGGCCGCCGACCAGATCGAGCAGCAGATCCTCTTCGAGGGTGCCGAGACCGTCGCCGCGGTCTTCCTGGAGCCGGTGCAGAACGCCGGTGGCTGCTTCCCGCCGCCGCCCGGGTACTTCCAGCGCGTCCGCGAGATCTGCGACCAGTACGACGTGCTGCTCGTCTCCGACGAGACGATCTGCGCCTTCGGCCGCCTCGGCACGATGTTCGCCTGTGACAAGTTCGGCTACGTGCCGGACATGATCACCTGCGCGAAGGGCATGACCTCGGGCTACTCCCCGATCGGTGCCTGCATCATCTCCGACCGCCTGGCCGAGCCGTTCTACAAGGGTGACAACACCTTCCTGCACGGCTACACCTTCGGCGGTCACCCGGTCTCCTCGGCCGTGGCGCTGACGAACTTCGACATCTTCGAGCGCGAGGGCCTGAACAAGCACGTCCTCGAGAACGAGTCGAACTTCTACTCCACGCTGCAGAAGCTGCACGACCTGCCGATCGTCGGCGACGTCCGCGGCAACGGCTTCTTCTACGGCATCGAGCTCGTCAAGGACAAGGTCACCAAGGAGTCCTTCACCGACGAGGAGACCGAGCGCGTCCTGTACGGCTTCCTCTCCAAGGCGCTGTACGACGCCGGTCTGTACTGCCGCGCCGACGACCGCGGCGACCCGGTCATCCAGCTGGCCCCGCCGCTGATCGCCGACCAGACCGTGTTCGACGAGATCGAGCAGATCCTGCGCGGCGTCCTCAAGGAGGCGTGGACCAAGCTCTGATCCGCGGTACCGAGCCGTCCCTCCGGCCCTCACCGGGGGGAAGGGGCGGAGCGGGGCCACGGACCCCGCTCCGCCCGACACGCTCGGCGGTCCGTGACGGGGTTCCGCACAGGGATCTCGAATAACGGAAGAAACGGCGGCCGAGGTCACTCATATCCAGCCATATGAGTGAACCTCGGCCGTCTTCCGTGCTGACCGGTGAATGGCGGGACCCGGCAGTACCTACCGTGCTTGTGACCGATACCCTCCATGGTCGTTCACCCGGTCAGGGGAACGAGGACGCGAGCGAGCACGAGGTGCGCAGATGGTGGCCCCGCCCGACAACGACGTTCTATGGGCTCGCGGACTGCACCACGCCCACGGTCAGAGCCCCGCACTCACCGGCATCTCCCTCGGTGTGCGCGAGGGCGAGATCCTTGCCGTCACCGGTCCGCGCGGCTGCGGCAAGACCACGCTCCTGGAATGCCTTTCCGGGCAGCTCGTCGCGGACAGCGGCGAGGTCTGGTTCAACAGTCATCCGGTCCACACCCTCTCCGCGACCAGCCGCGAACGGCTCCGGCTGGACCGCTTCGGCTGGATCGGCACCGAGCCCCGGCTGGTCCCCGAGCTGACCGCCTGGGAGAACGCGGCCCTGCCCCTCCTCGTACGGGGCGAGGGCCACCGCGCGGCCAAGCAGGCCGCCACCGAGTGGCTGGAGCGGCTGGACGTGGCGCAGTGCGCCAAGCAGCGGCCCGCGGCCCTGGACCGGGCGCAGCAGCAGCGGGTGGCCGTCGCCCGGGCGCTGGCCACCGCCCCGCAGGTGCTCTTCGCCGACGAGCCGACCGCGCCGCTGCACCGCGCGGACGCGGCCCAGGTGCTCCGTACGATCGTCAACGCGGCCCGCAGCCACGCCCTCAGCGTGGTGCTGGCCACCCAGGAAGCGGAAGCGGCGACGCTCGCCGACCGCACGATCGCCCTGCTCGACGGCCGGCGGGCCGGCGCCGCACAGGCCGAGGGCCCCGCCGAGACGGAAGGCAGGGAAGAGTGCTCGCTCTCCGTCTAGCCCGGGGCGCACGCCCGGCGGTGCAGCTGCGCCGCCTGCTGGTCGTCGCGGCGGCGGCCGGCACGGCCTTCCTGCTGCTGGCCACGCTCGGCCACGCCGTCGACGCGCCGCGCGGCGAG